>NZ_JAOBSQ010000003.1:0-74440 GCF_025246485.1 Acidovorax sp. K2F | reverse complement strand
GCGTTCAAACTTACCTTTTGCCATTTCAATTCTCCAAAGAGCAATCCCTGTGTAGTGGTTTTACGTCTGCATCTGGTTGCTGATTCACTCCGCACAGGGAACAGAGTGGCACCGGATCGCAGACAAAACAAAGCCCGGACCACAAGGGCCCGGGCGAAGTGCTTACTTACTTGGCGCGCGCTGCCATGATGGCTTCAGACACGTTGCGAGGTGCTTCGCTGTAGTGCTTGAATTCCATCGTGTAGGTGGCACGGCCTTGCGACATGGAGCGCAGGGTCGTGGAGTAGCCGAACATTTCGGACAGGGGTACTTCGGCCTTGATGGCCTTACCGCCACCGACCATGTCGTCCATGCCCTGCACCATGCCGCGACGGCTGGACAGGTCGCCCATCACGTTACCGGCGTAGTCTTCAGGCGTTTCCACTTCCACGGCCATCATGGGTTCCAGAATGACCGGACCGGCCTTCTTGCAACCTTCCTTGAAGCCGAAGATGGCAGCCATCTTGAACGCCAGTTCGTTCGAGTCCACATCGTGGTACGAACCGAAGTGCAGCGTGACCTTGACGTCCACCACGGGGTAACCAGCCAGCACGCCTTGCGTCACAGCTTCGTTGATACCCTTTTCCACGGCCGGGATGAATTCGCGAGGCACCACACCGCCCTTGATCGCGTCCACGAACTCGATGCCCTTGCCGGCTTCGTTGGGTTCGATCTTGAGCACGACGTGGCCGTACTGACCCTTACCACCGGACTGGCGCACGAACTTGCCTTCGGCTTCTTCCACCGTCTTGCGGATGGTTTCGCGGTAAGCCACCTGGGGCTTGCCCACGTTGGCTTCCACGCCGAATTCACGCTTCATGCGGTCCACGATGATTTCGAGGTGCAACTCGCCCATGCCGCCAATGATGGTCTGGCCGGACTCTTCGTCGGTCTGCACGCGGAACGATGGATCTTCAGCGGCCAGGCGCGACAGGGCGATACCCATCTTTTCCTGGTCGGCCTTGGACTTGGGTTCCACAGCCTGACGGATCACAGGCTCAGGGAACACCATGCGCTCCAGCGTCACCACGGCGGCTGGATCGCACAGGGTTTCACCGGTCGTCACGTCCTTCAGACCCACGCAGGCAGCGATGTCACCGGCGCGGATTTCGTCCACTTCCTGGCGCTCGTTGGCGTGCATCTGCACGATACGGCCGATACGTTCCTTCTTGCCACGCACTGGGTTGTACACGGTGTCGCCCTTGGAGAGCACGCCGGAGTACACACGCACGAACGTCAGCTGGCCCACGAACGGGTCGGTCATCAGCTTGAATGCCAGGGCGGAGAACTTCTCGTTGTCGTCCGCCTTGCGGGTGACTTCCTTGTCGTCTTCGTCGAAGCCAGGCACTGGAGGCACGTCCAGCGGCGAAGGCATGAGTTCGATCACGGCGTCCAGCATGCGCTGCACACCCTTGTTCTTGAACGCAGTGCCGCACAGCATGGGCTGGATTTCACCAGCGATGGTGCGAGTACGCAGGCCTTGGGTGATCTCTTCTTCCGACAGATCGCCCTCTTCCAGGTACTTGTTCATCAGGTCTTCAGAGGCTTCAGCAGCGGCTTCGACCATCTTCTCGCGCCATTCAGTGGCAGTGGCCACCAGATCGGCCGGGATTTCTTCGAAGTTGAACTTCATGCCCTGGGAGGCTTCGTCCCAGATGATGGCCTTCATCTTGCGCAGGTCGACCACGCCCTTGAAGTTTTCTTCGGCACCGATCGGGATCACGATTGGCACAGGGTTGGCCTTCAGGCGCAGCTTCATCTGGTCCACGACCTTGAAGAAGTTGGCACCGGTGCGGTCCATCTTGTTCACAAAGGCCAGACGCGGCACCTTGTACTTGTTGGCCTGGCGCCAGACGGTCTCCGACTGGGGCTGTACGCCACCCACGGCGCAGTACACCATGCAGGCACCGTCCAGCACGCGCATGGAACGCTCCACTTCAATCGTGAAGTCCACGTGGCCGGGGGTGTCGATGATGTTGATGCGGTGCTCTGGGAAGGACATGTCCATGCCCTTCCAGAAGCAGGTCGTCGCAGCCGAGGTGATCGTGATGCCACGCTCTTGCTCTTGCTCCATCCAGTCCATGGTGGCCGCGCCGTCGTGCACTTCACCAATCTTGTGGTTCACGCCGGTGTAGAAAAGAATACGCTCGGTCGTGGTGGTCTTGCCAGCGTCAATGTGGGCCGAGATACCGATATTGCGGTAACGCTCGAGGGGGGTCTTGCGAGCCATGGTGGATCCTTGGATGGGTCGTGTTATTCGGGGGGCGGGCCCAGCATTCTGGCGCTGCAACCCGTCAATTTTGTGACTGCCTGAAATCGACACAAGGCTGCAGGCAAAACGCCAGCAGCCTTGGGCCTATATCAGGGCAAATCCGCGTTTTAGAAGCGGAAGTGGCTGAATGCCTTGTTGGCTTCGGCCATACGGTGCACTTCGTCACGCTTCTTCATGGCGCCGCCACGGCCTTCGGTGGCTTCCAGCAGTTCGTTGGCCAGGCGTTGGGCCATCGACTTTTCACCACGCTTGCGGGCGGCTTCCTTAATCCAGCGCATGGACAGGGCCAGACGACGGACAGGACGCACTTCCACGGGCACCTGGTAGTTGGCACCGCCCACGCGGCGGGACTTCACTTCCACCATGGGCTTCACGTTGTTGATGGCAACGGTGAAGGCTTCCAGAGGGTCCTTATCGGGGTGCTTCTTCTCGATCAGTTCCAGGGCGCCGTAAATGATGCGCTCTGCAACTGCCTTCTTGCCGCCTTCCATGATCACGTTCATGAATTTGGACAGCTCTACATTGCCGAACTTGGGATCCGGCAGGATTTCACGTTTGGGGACTTCGCGACGACGTGGCATTTTTTACCTCTATCTTTGCTTCAGTTGGCATCTTTTCAGACACCGCGAGAGCCAATCTCTGGACTCCCACTTACTCGACCCGCGCAGAACACCTGCGTTTGGGGTCACTACGCTGCACTTCCGCGCCACGCGGAAAAACAGCACCGAAAATTCTTCAGACCGAAAGGGCCAGGGCTTACTTGGCCTTTGGCTTCTTCGCGCCGTACTTGGAGCGGGCTTGCTTGCGGTCTTTCACGCCTTGCAAGTCCAGCGAGCCACGCACGATGTGGTAACGCACACCGGGCAAGTCCTTCACACGACCGCCGCGAACCAGCACCACGCTGTGTTCCTGCAGGTTGTGGCCTTCACCGCCGATGTAGGAGATCACCTCAAAACCGTTGGTCAGGCGCACCTTGGCGACCTTACGCAGAGCGGAGTTAGGCTTCTTAGGCGTCGTGGTGTACACACGGGTGCACACGCCACGGCGCTGTGGAGAGTTTTCCATCGCAGGGCTCTTGGACTTGGTCTTTTCGACCTCGCGCCCCTGACGGACCAGTTGATTAATGGTTGGCATGAAATACGTCCCTAAACGTGAATTTGCTTCGTGAAAGCGAAAACGTGAATCCCTTCGGAAATTCCGAAAAGCCTTCTAATGTAGCAGGATGCCCCCTGAAAGGCAAGCCCACTGCGGCTTGCAGCAGTTTCTGGCACCTGCAGCCATCCCGGTGATCTGACAGGAACTGGCTGCAAAAGGAGCGAAAAACAGGCCCGGCATATGCCGGACCTGCGCAGCCAGCTATGGTTTCAGAAGTGGTTCGCCACCTTCTGCAACGCAGCGTCACTTGATCCAGAGGCGGATGGCATCCCAGGCACGGCCCAGGATGCCGGCCTGCTCCACCGCCTCCAGCGCCACCAGGGGCACTTCGCCGATGGACTGGTCGCCCAGCATGACCTTGAGGGTGCCAATGGCCTGACCCTTGGTGTAAGGCGCCACCAACGGGTCGGGGCGGGCGATCTGGGTGGTGACCTTGCCAGCGCTGCCGGCGGGCACGGCGACCACGATGGCCTCCTCGCGGCCGATCTTCAGCACGCTGTCCTTGCCCTTCCAGACGGCAGGGGTCGCCACCGGCTTGCCTGCGTCAAACAACTTGACCGCCTCGAACGCGGTGTAACCCCAGTTCAGCAGCTTCTGGCTTTCGTTCGCGCGCGCGTTTTCGCTCGCGGCACCCAGCACGATGGACAGCAGGCGGCGCTGGCCCACGCCGGGGAATTCACGCTTGGACGTGGCCACCAGGCAGTAGCCCGCCGCAGCGGTGTGGCCGGTCTTGAGGCCATCGACCGTGGGATCGCGGAACAGCAGCGAATTGCGGTTGCTGCCATTCGATGCCGGAGTACCCGGGTAGCTGTACTGCTTGGTGGAGTAATAGTGCATGTACTCCGGAAAATCCTTCATCAGCCGCATGGCCAGCACGGAGAGGTCGCGCGCCGTGGTGGTGTGGCCGGGCTCGGTCAGGCCCTCGGGGTTCTTGTAGCTCGTGCCCTTCATCCCCAGCGCCTGCGCCTGGTCGTTCATGAGCTTGACGAAGTTCTCGGCCGTGCCGCCCACGCCTTCGGCCAGGGCCATGGTGGCGTCGTTGCCGGACTGCACGATCATGCCCTTGATGAGGTCTTCAACCGGCACCTGCATCTTGGGGTCGATGAACATGCGCGAGCCGGGCATCTTCCAGGCGCGCACGCTCACGGGCAGCTTCTGGTCCAGCGCGATCTTCTTGGAGCGCAGGGCGTCGAACACCAGGTAGCCCGTCATGAGCTTGGTGAGCGAGGCCTGCTCCACCGGCGCGTCGATGTCCTTGGCGGCCAGCACCTGGTTGGCGGTGACATCCACCAGCAGATAGGTGCGCGCGGCGATTTCGGGGGGCTGGGGTGCCTGGGCCAGGGCGCCAAAGGCAGCCGGAGCCACCGCAGCAAAGACGGCCAGGGATCGCAACGCAGACAGGATTCGTTTCATGGGGCAGGAGGGGGCTGGAGAGGCTCGAAAAAAGGGTGGGAGAGTGGGCGGGAGAGGGAAGACGACGGACGGCCGGAGCCGGTCCGGGCGGCGCCCCTCAGGCGCCCGATTGCAGGTGGCGCACCACCAGATTCTTCAGAAGCGGCAATTGTCCGTGAAAGAAATGACCACCCGCGGGGACGACTGTGACAGGCAGTATCTGGGGCCGGGCCCAGTCCATCACGGCGGACAGCGGCACGGTGTCGTCCTGCTCGCCGTGCACGACCAGCGTGCGCAGGTGGGCGTCGGGCGGCACCGGGGCCACGGTGAAGCGGCTGGCGGCCGTGCCGACCAGCACGGCCTTCTCCACGCGCTGCGTGGGCCACAGTGCCTCCAGCGCATGGCTGGTGACAAACGCACCGAAAGAAAACCCCGCCAGCGCCAGGGGTTGCCCCTCGGCGGCGGGAGCCACCTGCTCCACCACCGCCAGCAGGTCCTGCAACTCCCCCCGGCCTTCGTCGTACACGCCGGCCGTGGCGCCCACGCCGCGGAAGTTGAAGCGCACCGCCGTCCAGCCACACTGCACAAACGCGCGCGCCAGGGTCTGCACCACCTTGTTGTCCATGGTGCCGCCAAACAGCGGATGCGGGTGGGCGATGATGGCGACGCCACGGGGCGCCGCGCCATCGGCCAGGGTGGCGCTGTCGCGCACGGCCTCGATGGCGCCTGCGGGGCCGGACAGGGTCAGGCGTTCGGTCTGGGCATTCACGGATTTGCTACTCAATCAATAGCAGCAGGGGCATGATCCACTAGCGCCTGCTGCCAAAATCGTTCCAAGACAGGGATGGAGCCGCGCTCAGCGGCCAAGTTCCGCTGGTGTGACCAGACGTTCCACCACCTGGCCGTTCTTGAGGTGCGATTCGACGATTTCGTCGATGTCCGCCGCGTCCACATAGGTGTACCAGATGCCCTCGGGGTAGACCACCGCCACGGGGCCACCCGCGCAACGGTCCAGGCAACCGGCCTTGTTCACACGCACCTTGCCGGCACCCGCCAGCCCGGCGGCCTTGACCTGGGCCTTGCAGCGGTCAAAACCCGCCTGTGCGTTGTGGTGCGCGCAGCTGTCTTCCCCGTTGGTGCGCTCGTTGAGGCAGAAAAAGATGTGGCGCTGGTAATAACCGGGCGCTGCGGCCGGTGCGGAAGGGGTGTCGCTCATCCCTGCATTTTAAGGACCCCTGCCTCTCCCAGCGGGCGAGGCCACGCCCCAAGCCCCTGCCCGGCCACACAGAAAGCCAGAGGCCATCGCCCTGCGACTCAGGCCCCGCCCTCTCGTCGCGACACCCGAAACACCACATACAGCAGCGTCAGGTAGGGCCACAGCCAGCCCAGCCACTGTCCCAGACCATAAAAGCGGATGAAACGGCCCTGCTCCCAGATCTGCAGCGTCTGGGCAAAGTAGGCACTGGTGGGCGCTTGGTTCAGCAGTGCCAGATGCCAGGTCAGCGCCAGCAGCAGCACGGCAGCGCAGGCACGGCGCGGCAGGGCCAGCATCAGCAGGGCCAACGCCAGCGCCGCCCACACGCCCACGCGCACGGGCAGGTCCATCCACTCCCAGGCGTGCACGGGGCCCCAGCTGAGCGCGGCGGACAGCGCGGTCAGCACAATGCCCACCCCGACCACCGCCAGCGCAAACAGGGCGCGCCGCCCCATCTGGCGGATCACGCAATACCCCAGCAGGCAGGGGATGAGCAGCCCCAGGGTGACGCACAGCAGCTCGCCGCTGGGTGACAGCGGGTCCAGCTCGGTCTCGCGCAGCGGCAGCCACTCCAGGAACGGCGTATCGGCCAGCAGGTCGATGAGCGCGGCCTCCAGCCGTTCCAGCACCTGGCCCAGGCCAAAGGGCACCGCGGCCGGAAACAGCAGCGCCAGCGGCCACAGCGCCAGCAGCACCATGCCGCCCGAGGCGTCGGACACAAACCAGCGCGCCCGGAAGTCGCTCCAGCGGTCCAGCGCCCCCAGCCGCTCCAGCAGCGCGGCGCTCAGCGCACCGGCCAGCGTGCCCAGCGCGTTGAGCGCCAGGTCCAGGTTGGAGGGCACGCGCCGGGGCAGGTAGATCTGCAGAAACTCCATGCACAGCGACAGCAGCGTGCCCACCAGCGTGGCCAGCGCCACCGCCCACAGCACACGCCGCCAGCCCGATCGCAACAGGCCCAGCACCAGCAAAAAGCCCAGGGGCGCGTAACCCACGAGGTTGGTGACCACGTCAAACCCCGTCCAGTACGGCGGGGGCAACCGGGCCAGCAGGAAGACCAGGGGGTCGATGCCCTGCTCGCGCCACCCGTCAAACGGGAACAGGCTGGCAAAAACGATCAGCGCCGTGTACGTCAGCGCGAGCGGCCAGGCAGAGGTTTTGTGCATGCGCCCTCTGCGTCTCCGTCAAAAGGGTTTGACCACCACCAGCACCACGGCCACCAGCAGCAGCAGCACCGGTGCTTCGTTGAACCAGCGGAACCACACATGGCTGCGGCGGCTGGTGCCGTCGGCCAGCTTGCGCAGCAGCACGCTGCACGCATGGTGGTAGCCGATGACCAGCACCACCACGGCCAGCTTGGCGTGCATCCAGCCATTGCCGGGGCCCCGGCCGATGCCGTAGCCCAGCCACAGCCACAGTCCCAGCGCAATGGCGGGCACGGCCAGCAGGGTGGTGAAGCGCATCAGCTTGCGTGCCATGAGCAGCAGGCGGTCGCGCTCGGCGGCCGAGCCGGGCGCCACCATCGCCAGGTTGACGAAGATGCGCGGCAGGTAGAACAGGCCCGCAAACCAGCTGGCCACGAAAACGATGTGAAAGGCTTTGACCCAGAGCATGGGGGCAGTTTACGGGCCTACGCCACTCCGACGGGACAACCCCAAAAAAAAGCCCGGCAGATCCGCCGGGCCGGGAAAGCCTGTGCCGCATCGCTGCAGCCCAGGTCCCGCTCAGGGAGGAAAAGCGGGGGGCGGCAAGCCGCCCGACACCAATCTAGCACTGGGCATGGGCGGTTACAAGCGGCTTTTCCACAGAGCGCCAACCACCGCCACCGCCCCCTGCCAGTGCCACCGTGGATCCGGCTTTGCCGGTCCAGAGGTGGCGTCCCCCCAGGGGGAAGGCGCGCAGCGCCACAGGGGGGCTTCATAATCTGATGATGCACCTCCAAAGCCCTGCCCCCTTCCCCCAGAACCGCCCCCGCCGCCTGCGCCGCGATGCCTTCACCCGCCGCCTGGTGCGCGAGAACGTGGTCACCGCCGACGACCTGATCTACCCCGTGTTCGTGCACGAGGGCACGAACCGCAGCGAGGCCGTGACCTCCATGCCCGGCGTGGACCGCCTGAGCCTGGACCTGTTGCTGCCCGTGGCCGCGGACTGCGTGAAGCTGGGCATCCCGGTGCTGGCGCTGTTCCCGGCGATTGACCCGTCGCTCAAGACACCGGACGGCAAGGAAGCCCTGAACCCCGACGGCCTGATCCCGCGCGTGGTGCGGGCGCTGAAGAAGGAGTTTCCCGACCTGGGCGTGATGACCGACGTGGCACTGGACCCCTACACCAGCCACGGCCAGGACGGCGTGCTGGACGAGACCGGCTACATCATCAACGACGAGACGGTGGAGATCCTCACTGGCCAGGCGCTCACGCATGCCGAGGCGGGCGTGGACATCGTCGCCCCCAGCGACATGATGGACGGGCGCATCGGCGCGATCCGCGAGGCGCTGGAGGTGCAGGGCCACATCCACACCCGCATCATGGCCTACAGCGCCAAATACGCCAGCGCCTTCTACGGCCCGTTCCGCGACGCGGTGGGCACGCGCGGCGCCCTGGGCAAGGCCGACAAGAACGTGTACCAGATGGACCCCGGCAACAGCGACGAGGCTCTGCGCGAAGTGGCCATCGACATCGCCGAAGGCGCCGACATGGTGATGGTGAAACCCGGCATGCCCTACCTGGACATCGTGCGCCGCGTGAAGGACGAGTTCCACGTGCCCACCTTTGCCTACCAGGTGAGCGGCGAGTACGCCATGATCAAGGCCGCGGCCGCCAACGGCTGGCTGGACCACGACGCCGTGATGATGGAAAGCCTGCTGGCCTTCAAGCGCGCAGGCGCCGACGGCGTGCTGACCTACTTTGCGCGCGACGTGGCACGCAAGCTACAAAAATAATAGCTGTCAGCGCATATTCCACTAGCGCTACCGGCGCTTTTGACTGAAACCACGGTGTCCATGCGCATCTTTCACATCCACAGCAGCGGCGTGCAGGAGCTGACAGCCCTGCCCGCCCAGATGCCGGCGCAGGGTTTCCTCTGGATCGCCTGCGCGCGTCCGGCCTTTCAGGCGCGGCTCGCCGAGATCCAGGGCCGCCTGCAGGCGCTGATCGGGCTGCAGCTGGTGGACCTGCATGTGTCCGACCTGCTCAACGCGCAGTTGCCCTCGCACTACGACTACACCTCGCAGTACGACCTGCTGGTGTTCCGCCGCCTGGCCACGGTGCAGGGCGATGCTGCGCAGGCCGGGCAGCCCGGGCCTGCTGCCCCCGCCACACCGGCCGTTGCCGCCGAGCCCGACAACAACCCCAACGCCCCGGTCAAGCGCAGCGGCCCGCCCGTGCTGCGGCGCATCGACACCAGCCCCGTGGGATTTGCGGTGTTCGACCAGCTGCTGCTGACCGTGCACCCCACCGACTGCGCAGTGCGCGATGCCTACGCGACGCGGCTGCTGGCGGCCACCCCGGCCAATGGCCATGGAATCGGCAACGGCACCAGCAGTGCCAACAACGCCAGCCACGCTCACGGCAACGCCCACGCCAGCCCCGGCATGGGCGAGGGCCGCAGCAGCCCGATCTCGGGCGCACGCCTGCCCACCAGTCCCGCCGACCTGATGCTGCGCGTGGTCAACCAGATGGTGGACGGCTACCTGGACCTGCGCCGCGAACTCACCCGCCAGCTGGACCACTGGCAGACCGAACTGCTCAAGCCCCGCGCGCGGTACGTGAACTGGACCTCGCTGCTCGAAGCGCGCCTGTCGCTGCACATGCTCGACGAGATCTGCGAAGACCAGCGCACCGCCGTGCAGGACTGGATCGACGCGCTGGAAACCTGGGCCCTGCCCGACACGCCGGCGGGCCTGCGCGAGCTGGACCTGCTCAAGGTGCGCAGCCGCGACGTGCTGGAGCACATCGAGCGCGTGGTGCACCACGTGCGGCGCCTGGAGCAGAGCACCGAAACCGCCGTGCAGATGCACTTTTCGGTGCAGAGCAACCGCACCAACGACATCATGCGCACCCTCACGGCGCTCACGGCCGTGTTTTTGCCGCTGAACCTGATTGCGGGCATTTTCGGAATGAACTTCGAGTTCATTCCACTGGTGCACAAGGCCGACGGCTTCTGGTGGGCCATGGGGTCGATGGTGTTCATCGCGCTGTCGCTGGTGCTGCTGTTCTGGCGCAAGCGGTATCTGGCGAGGACAAGATAGGAACATCCCCCTGAGGCCCTTCGGGCCTTCCCCCTTCTCTCGGCTTCGCCGGGAAGGGGGACGATGCCCTCGCTGCGGGGCGGCCCTTGCTTGGCATCCCTGGCTTGGGTCAGCGCCCGTATCAGCGTGCGTCACCCAAAAACAGGAAGGGTCATGCGTTCCAGTGCCTTATGGCCGGGCCACCCCAAACAACCCCGCCGCGTTGTCCCAAGCCACCTTGCGCGCCACATCGGCGGGCAGGCCGCCCAGCCACTGGCGGTAGCCCTGCATCAGGCTCTCGTAGTGCTGCCAGCGCTGGTTGACCCAGGTGTCCGAGCCGACCACGAAGCGCGTGGGGTACTTGAGCAGCAGCGCGCGCCAGGCGGGGCACAGCTGGTTGTCGTCGCAGACCAGGCCGGGGCGGTACGAGAGTTCGCCCACCAGGCCGGGGTAGCGGGCCATCAGGGCGTCCACCCGCCCCACCGGCGCGCCGCCGATGCCGGTGTGGGCCCAGATCAGCCGGGCCTTCTGGCCTTGGGACGGGGTGTTGGCCATCAGCAGGTCGATGGCGGTGTCGTCCACATGGGCCAGCACCACCAAGTCCCGCTGCTCGGCCAGGGCCATGAGCTTTTTGGCCACGGGGCCGTTGGCGTTGGCGCTGTCGTAAAGATGGAATTCGCCCAAGCCCCGGTACGGGCCGGCCGGTGTGCCCCGGGCCAGTTCCGTCTGCACCATGTCGTAGATGGTGTCGTCGGCAAACCAGCCGGTGTAGTCGGCGCGGTTACGGTACAGCCGCACAAACGGCACCACAACCACACCGGCCTCACGGGTCTGCGGCAGGCCCGCCAGGGTGAGCGACCCGGCATTGGGCCGCGAGTTGGCCACGATGGCGCGCACGCCGCTGGCCTTCATGCGCGCCAGCACATCGGCGGGTGGGTGCGGGCCTGAGCGGCCGTCCCACGCTTCCTCGTTGTAGTGCAGGTGGGCGTCAAACAGGGGGCCGGTGTAGTCGGCCGCGTGGGTGGTGGCGCATAGCGCTATTAAACCCATAGCTGCCACCGCATGACGGACTAGCGCTTGGGACAAAAAACGCCTGAAATCCGCCATATCCACCTCCGTTGGTCGTTCGCTACCGTGTCGCCGTCTCTGTCACTGGGGCGGTCTCAGCCCAGGTGCTTGGCAAAAAAGGCCAGGGTGCGCTCGCGCGCCGTGTTGGCGGCGGCCTCGTCGTAGCTACCGCGCTGGTCGCAGTTGAAGCCGTGGTCGGCGGCGTACACATGCACTTCGACCTCTGGGTGGGCCTTGCCAAAGGCCTGCACGCTATCGAGCGGAATCCAGTGGTCGCGCTCGCCAAAGTGGGCCAGCAGCGGCACCTTGGGCGTGCGTGCCACTTCTTCCGGCGTGGTCACGCCACCGCCGTAGTACGGCACGGCGGCCGACAGGCCCTGCAGCAGGCAGGCCGAGCGCCAGGTCAGCAGGCCGCCCCAGCAGTAGCCCACGATGCCCACCTTGCCGCCGCTTTGCTGCGCGGCGTAGTCGATGGCGGCCTGGATGTCGGGCAGCACGCCCGGCGCTGGCAAGGCTTCGACCGCGGCCTTCAGGCCCATGCCGGCCTGCATGTCGTCACCGGTGTAGCCCAGCTCCACCCCTTGCTTGACGCGGTGGAAGGTGGATGGCGCCACGGCCAGGTAGCCGCTGGCGGCGTAGCGGTCGGCCACCGAACGGATGTGCGAGTTCACGCCAAAAATTTCTTGCAGCACCACCACGGCGCCACGGGGCGTGCCCTCGGGCCTGGCGACCCAGGCGGGGGCCACAAAACCGTCACTCGACGTCAGATCGACAAACTGTCCCATGCTGAATGCTCCTTGGATTTGGTACGTATGGTGCGCAGAGGGTCCGCGCTATGGGTGCGGGCGCTGCGCTGCGGGGGGCAGAACCTGTTCCAATGCGCCATTCTTGCAGGAGACCCCACCCCATGGAGAAGATCGCACTAATCACTGGCGCCAGCCGGGGCATTGGCGCCGCCACCGCACGGCTGGCCGCAAAACATGGCTGGGCCGTGGCCGTCAACTACCTCGCCAACGAGGCCGCTGCGCAGAGCGTGGTCGATGCCATCCGTGCAGAAGGCGGCACCGCCATCGCGGTGCAGGGTGACGTGGCGAGCGAGGCCGACATCCTGGCCATGTTCCAGGCCGTGGACACCCAGCTGGGCCGCATCAGCGCCCTGGTCAACAACGCCGGCGTGGTGGACGTGACCGCCAGGGTGGACGAAATGAGCACCGAACGCCTGCGCCGCATGTTCGACACCAACGTGATCGGCAGCATCGTCTGCGCCCGCGAGGCCGTGGGGCGCATGAGCACGCGCCATGGCGGCAGCGGTGGCGCCATCGTCAATGTGTCCAGCGCCGCCTCGCGCCTGGGCTCGGCCCATCAGTATGTGGACTACGCGGCGGCCAAGGGCGCCATCGACACCTTCACCATCGGCCTGGCGCGCGAGGTGGCGGCCGAGGGCATCCGTGTGAACGCCGTGCGTCCGGGCCTGATCGAGACCGACATCCACGCCAGCGGCGGGCTGCCCGACCGCGTGCGCGACCTCTCGCACCAGGTGCCCATGCAGCGCGGCGGCACGGCCGACGAGGTGGCCGAGGCCATCGTCTGGCTGATGTCCCCCGCAGCGAGCTACACCACAGCCACCTTGATGGATGTGTCGGGCGGGCGCTAGGGCGCGCAGGGCATCGCACAACCCAGTAGCAGGCACGCTGCAGCGCAGCATGCCTGAGTGCCAAACGGCGCAGAAAACACCGCATACTCGCCCACAGCCCGGGCTGCGCCACACTCATCTGCCGTTGGCCTGAGCCCCCCCGAAGAACCACCCTGCCCACTTGCCCTTGGGAGCGCCCTGATGGACCTCAAACCCCTGATCACCCTGCTGGCCATCGTGAACCCGCTGGCCATCGTGCCGTTCTTCATCCACTACACGCAGGGCTTCTCGTACCCGCAGCGGCGCCGCACCATCCAGGTAGCCAGCTTCAGCGTGTTCTGCGTGATTGCCGCCTGTGCGCTGCTGGGCCTGCAGATCCTCGACTTCTTCAACATCTCGCTGCAGAGCTTCCAGGTGGGTGGCGGCATGCTGCTGCTCATCAGCGCGATGAACATGCTCAACGCCCAGCCCGCCGAGGCCAAGCCCAGCACCAACGAATACGAAGAAGGCGCCGAAAAGGCCGCCGGCGGCAGCAGCATTGCCGTGGTGCCGCTCACCATTCCGCTGCTCACCGGCCCGGCCAGCATGTCCACCGTGGTGATTTATGCCGACCGCGCGCAGACCTTCTGGCAGCACGCCGCGCTGGTGGGCTACGGCGTGGTCATCGCGCTGGCCACGGCCGTGTGCTTTGCGCTGGCCGACCCGATTGCGCGCGTGCTGGGCAAGACCGGCATCAATGTGATGACCCGCCTGATGGGCCTCATTCTGGCTGCGCTGGCCGTGGAAGTGATGGCCGACGGGCTGGGCAAGCTGTTCCCCATCCTCGTCGCACGCTGACCCTCCATGTCCGCCCGCCTGCTGCTGCTCGAAGACGACCCCGCCATCGCCCGCACCGTGGCCTATGCGCTGGAGCGCGATGGCCTGACCGTCACGCACAGCCTGCTGGTGCACGACGCGCGCCAGCAGCTGCAGAGCGCACGGTTTGACCTGCTGGTGCTGGACGTGGGCCTGCCCGACGGCAGCGGCCTGGACCTGCTGCGCGATGTGCGCAACACCGCGCCCACCGCCGCCCTGCCCGTGCTGATGCTCAGCGCCCACGGCGAAGAAATCGACCGCGTGCTGGGCCTGGAACTGGGCGCCGACGACTACCTCACCAAACCCTTCAGCCCGCGCGAACTGGCCGCGCGCGTGAAGGCGCTGCTGCGCCGCGCGGGTCACGGCAACGGCCACCCGGCAGCGCCCGCCGCCACGGCCGCCGCGCTGTTCCACGACGACGAGGCCGGCCAGCGCATCAGCCTGCGCGGCCAGGCCCTGCCGCTGACCCGGCGCGAGTACCGCCTGCTGTCCCACCTGCTGCGCGGCGCAGGCCGCATCCATTCGCGCGACGCCCTGCTGGCCGCCGCCTGGGGCGACGACAGCGAAAGCACCGACCGCACGGTAGACACCCACATCAAGACCCTGCGCGCCAAGCTGCGCGAGGTGGACCCGGCGCGCGAGTACATCAGCACGCACCGGGGCATGGGTTACTGCCTGGACATCTGAAGCCAAATTGGCTGCCAGCGCCCATCCGAAAAGCGCTGACAGCTATTGTTTTTGAAGTAACGCACCATGCGCCTCGGCATCCGCCTGCTGTTCGCCTTCTTCCTCATCAACGGCATCGCCGCGTTCTTTGTGCTGCGCGTGTTCATGGCCGAGATCAAGCCCAGCGTGCGCGAGGTGATGGAAGACATGATGGTGGACACGGCCAACATCCTGGCCGAGCTGGCCAGCGAGGACCTGGCCGCCGGGCGGCTGGCGGCACAGGCCAACAACAGCAGCACCAGCCCGTTTGCCCAGCATGTGCGGCGCTACGCCACGCGGCCCGTTGATGCGGCCATCTGGGGCTTTTCCAAGCAGTCGCTCGACTACCGCATCTATGTGACCGACACCACGGGGCGCGTGCTGTTCGACTCGGAAAACCGTGCCATCGGTGCCGATTATTCGCAGTGGCGCGACGTAGCCCGCACGCTGCGCGGCGAGTACGGCGCGCGCTCTACGCGCGATGTGGAAGATGACGACACCAGCGGCGTGATGCATGTGGCCGCGCCCATCTACGTGAACAGCCAGATCGCGGGCGTGCTCACCGTGGCCAAGCCCACGCGCACGGTGCAGCGCTTCATCGACCGGGCCGAGCGCAAGGTGTTCATGGGCGGGCTTTTGCTGCTGGCGCTCTCGGCCGCCGTGGGCGTGGCGGTGACGCTGTGGATGGTGTGGAACGTGCGCCGCCTGCGCGACTACGCCCTGAGCGTGCAGGGCCCGGCCGACGGCGAACGCCACGACCCAACTCTTCCGCCCCCCACGGCCCTGGCCGTTCCCGAGGTGCCCGGCGAGCTGGGCGACCTGGCCCGCGCCATGGACCGCATGCGCGCGCGGCTGGAGGGGCGCGACTACATCGAGGGCTATGTGCGCGCCCTCACGCACGAACTCAAAAGCCCCGTGGCCGCCATCCGGGGCGCGGGCGAGCTGCTGCAGGACGAGCTGCCCGCCGCCGACCGCACCGAGTTTGCGACCCAGGTGGTGCAGCAAAGCGAACGCCTGCAGCGCATCATCGACCGGCTGCTGGAGCTGTCCAAGCTGGAGCAACGCCAGCACGCCGAAGGCCGCGCGCCCGTGGCGCTGCACGACTGCGCCGAGGCCGCCATTGCCCAGACCCGCGCCCGCGCGGGGCAGCGCGGCATCACGCTGGCATTGGAAGGGCACGGCACCAGCGGCCCGTGGGAGGCCGAACTGGTGACGCTGGCGCTGACCAACCTGCTGGACAACGCGATCGACTTTGCGCCCGCAGGCAGCACGGTGCGGGTGGAACTGGACGGCGCCACAGTGGCCGTGCAGGACAGCGGCCCCGGCGTGCCCGACTACGCGCTGCCACGCCTGGGCGAGCGTTTCTTCACCACCGCACGACCGGGCGGCGAGCGCAGCGGATCGGGCCTGGGGCTGGCGATTGTGCAGCGCGTGATGGCGCTGCATGGGGGCCAGATGGTGGCGCGTAATACGGCGCCGGGGCTACGGGTGGAGCTGGTGTACCGCGCCGCCTGAGCAGCGAAAACCACCGCCAGCGATCCCCACTTCACACTGGCCTCACAAACTTCATAGCGCCCTCACAGCGCGCCACAACACTGCCTCCACAACAGTCACTTGTGGAGGATCTTTTGTTCAAACACCCCTTGTTTACCAAGCTGGCGGCGCTGACCGCCATCACCGTGTTGCTGCTCTTTGGCCTGGGCCTAATCGAAGACGTGGTGCGCGACCGGCTGCGCTACCGCAGCATCACCGCTCAAAGCGTGGCCGAGAGCCTGGCGGGGCCGCAGACGCTGATGGGCCCCATGATCCACAGCGCCTGCGTGGAAAGCTGGGATGAAGAAGTCGGCAAGGGCGAGGAGCGCCGCATGGTCGAAAGGCGCCGCGAGTTCATCCTGACCGCCATGCCCGAGCAGCTCAAGCTCACCACCGGCGCCGCGATGGAGGAACGCGCGCGCGGGCTGCACAAGGTGAACACCTACAACCTCAAGGCCAACGTGACGGCGCAATGGGGTTCGCTGGCCAGCCTGCTGCCGCAGAGCAGCATGAAGAATTCGCGCATGCACTGCGGCGCACCCATTGTGATGATGGCCGTGGGCGACGCGCGCGGCATCCGCACCGCGCAGTTCACCATGGGCAGCCAGGCGCTGGCCCTCAAGCCCGGCACCTTCCACCCTACCTACAGCCGGGGCCTGCACGCGGTGCTGCCCGAATCCGTGCGCGGCAAGGCCGATGGCCTGACCGCCACACTGGACCTGGAACTGGTGGGCACCGAGCGCCTGGCCATCGTGCCGCTGGGCGGCAACACCGAGGTGCTGATGACCAGCAGCTGGCCCCACCCGTCGTTCGCCGGGCGCTTTCTGCCTTCGGAACGCGAGGTAAAGAAGACCGGCTTTTCGGCCCAGTGGCGCCTGTCGTCGCTAGCCACCACGGCGCAGGCCGACATTGCGAACGGCAAGCGCATCTGCCTGGGCGCGGATGAAGGCAGCGACTATGCACACAGCGGGGCCACGCCGGGCGACTGCGCCGACAGCTTCAGCGTGGCCTTCATCGACCCTGTGAATCCCTATTCCTTGTCGGACCGCGCGACCAAGTACGGTGTGCTGTTCATCGCCCTCACCTTCGTGGCCGTGGGCCTGTTCGAGCTGATGAAAAAGCTGCGCGTGCACCCGGTGCAGTACCTGCTGGTGGGCAGCGCGCTGTGCAGCTTCTTCCTGCTGCTGGTGAGCCTGTCGGAGCACCTGCCGTTTGGCATTTCGTACGCGGTGGCCGCGAGCGCGTGTGTGCTGCTGCTGGCCTATTACGCCAGCCACATGCTGGGTGCGCTCACGCGCGGTGTGCCACTGGGGGCGGGCATTGCGCTGCTGTATGGCCTGCTGTACGTGCTGCTGCAGCTCGAGCAGACAGCGCTGGTGGTGGGTGCGATTGCGCTCTTCCTGGTGCTGGCAGCGGTGATGGTGCTGACGCGCAAGGTGAACTGGTACGGCCTGTCGCAAGGCGGCACGCCCCCGCGCCCCACCATGCCGCCCGTGCAGCGCCCCGCAGCCCCGCGCGCGGAGGCTGCATGAACGCCGCCGCGCAGACCACCCGCTGGGCCCAGTACCTGGCGCAGGCCCAGGCCCTGACGCCGCCCGCCAGCACCGGCCCCGCAAGGGGCCCTGCGCTGACCGCCGCCGAATCGGCCCGCGTGCAGCGCCACCGCGACCAGTTGATGGCGGCCCTGCGGTCGCAGGACCGGCTGGCCTTGCACTGCGCCAAGCAGCAGGTGCTGGACGCAGCCTTTTGCCCCCACCGTGCCGAGGCGGACCACAGCCACGGAGGGCCTGCAAGCGGCGCTGCAGATTCGCCCGCCCTGCGCCGGGCGCTGCGCGACCTGGCGTGGCGCACCGCGGCCTTGCGGTTGCCGCGCCGCCCGGAGTTCTGAAGGTGTCCCGAGGGCCGTGCGCAGGCCCCTGGGGCACAATTTTTAGTAAAAACGGGTGGTAGCGCTAGTGCAATATGCGCCAGCAGCTATCAAAAGCAGAGCATTTACACCACCACAGTGCGGCTGCGCCCCTCGCGCTTGGCGGTGTAGAGCGCAGAGTCCAGCAGCCGCAGGGTGATGTCCAGCGGCCGCAGCGGGTCGAACAGGGTGAGCCCCATGCTGACCGACAGCACCAGCGCCGGCTCGATGCCGGGCAGCGGGTGGGCGGCCAGCGCCGCATGCACACGCTCGGCCACCACCTGTGCCTGGTCGAGCCCGGTGGCGGGCAACAGGGCCAGAAACTCCTCGCCCCCCCAGCGCCCCAGCACATCGGCCGCGCGGAAGGCGTCGCGGCACAGGGTGGCAAACAGCTGCAGAGCCTGGTCACCCACATGGTGGCCGTACACGTCGTTCACGCGCTTGAAGTGGTCCAGGTCCATCATCAGCAGGCTGGCTGGCTCATTGCCGCGCTGCAGTAGTGCCCATTCCTGGCGCAGGCGATCGGTGAACGAGCGGCGGTTGGCCAACCCGGTCAGCACATCGGTGTGGGCCAGCACCGCCATCTGGTGGCGCGCCGCCTCCAGCTCCATCAGCATCTGGCCCTGGCGGTCGTTGGCACGCTTGAGCTCCAGCAGCCGGATCACCTGGCGCGCCAGGGCGGACAGCAGGTCCTGCACCTTGGCTGACAGCTCGCGCGGCCGGTGGTCCAGCACGCACAGCGTGCCCAGCACAAAGCCATCGGGTGTGACCAGCGGCGCCCCGGCGTAAAAGCGCAGGGGGTTCTTCTGCGTGACGATCGCATAGTGCGCAAAGCGCGGGTCTTGTGCCAGGTCGGGCACGATGAAGACGCCGGACTGGCGGATGGCATAGCGGCACACCGACTCGCTCAGCGGGGTTTCGCGCAGCGCAAACCCCCGGGCGGCCTTGAACCACTGGCGCTGGCTGTCCAGCAGGCTGATCAATGCCACCGGCGCTTCGCACACGTAGCCCGCCAGGTCGGCCAGCTCGTCGTAGGCGGGCTCCATGGGCGTGTCGAGAATGCCGTAGCGCTGCAGGGCCTGGAGACGGGCCGTGTCGTCGCAGGGGTCGTCGGGAGGGGTGGTGTCGGCCATGATGCGAAGCGGCCGCGCCGCCCCCAATTGCCTTGAGATGGGGCAGCATGCCACACAAGCAGGACGGCTGCACGGGTGGAAGCCCGATGGCCCCCGGGTCACGCCAGAGTGGTGCTCTGGCCGTGCCGTGCCTGCCTCTGGTTTGTTCGTTCAGCGTCTGCTGGCGCTTGCCGCTGCGGGCGGACAGCGCAGCTGCGTTGCTGTCAGGCAGCCACAGCGGGCGCGGTATCGCGTTGGGCAGCGGGCTCGCTGGCACCCGGGGCGTCGGCGTCCGAACACGTGGCCCCACCGCAACCGTGAATCAACGCACCCGGCAACGCACCGGGCGCGTGCACCACGCCTGTCACAGGGTCAAACCCCACACGGCGCAGGTGCAGGGCCAGCGAGGCATCCATGCTCTGCGCATGCTGCGGAAACCATAGCGCCAGCTCGCTGGCCATCACGCGCAGCACCTTCAGGTCGCCCTGTTCGGCGCGGGCCGTGCCTTCACGCATCACTTGCAGCACCACCTTGTGCTGCATGCTGTGACAGTTGCCCGATGCAAATCGGGTGGAGGCCATCCAGTCGTCTTCCTGCCCGAAATGCTGCTCGGTGTGCTCCACCAGCGCGCACCAGCGGGGCAGCAGGTCGGCGTCACCGGCTTGGTCCACAGCGGCCAGCAAGTCGACGAACTCCCGGTGGGTGTCATCCATCAGGGGCAGGTCGAGGTTCAACGCATCAGACCATTCGAGGTGGGCCATGGGACTCCTTGGGCGGGCAGATCAAACGAAGGTGCGAGCTTAGAAGCCCCGGCCCGGCCGGGTGTTGATGCAGGTCATGGCAACGCCATACGCAGCCAGGCCCTGCACCGCGCGTGGCGGGCAGGGCCTGGTGGTGCAAGGGATTTGGGCGCCCAGCGCCCGCACCATCAGCTCTGGCCGTACATGCGCTTGGCGTCGTCCACACACTTGGACTTGAGGTCGCCAGTCATCGTCTCGCAGCGCTCCTTGGCAGCCTTGTAGTTGGCTTCATTCTTCTCGGCGGTGGCGTCCTTGCGCGCCTCGGCCACGTTGGCGGCCTTCTCGGCCGCTGTGTCTGCAGGCTTGGCCTGGGCGGCGGCCACCTTGGCATTTTCCTTGGCCTTCACATGTTCGGCCTTGGCATCCTTCACGCACACGTCCTTGGCGTTGCCGGTCAGGTCGTCGCACTTTTCCTTGGCGACAGCGTAGGCGGCGTCGGCACGGGCTTCAGCCACCTTCTGGCTGGCCTTGGCGCTGGGCTTGTACTGGGCTTCGAGCTCGGCCTTGGCCACGTCTTCGGTGCCCTTGGCTTCCTTCATACAGATGTCCTTGGCGTTGGCCTTGAGGGCATCGCATTTTTGCTTGTTCATCTTGTAGTCCGCCGAGATGCTGTCCTTGGCGGCCTTGTGCTCTGCGGGGGTCATGGCAAAAGCGGTGGTAGCCATCAGACCGGCGGCGCAGGCGGCGATCAGGGTGCGTTGGAATGTCATGGTTTTCTCCTCGATGAAATTGAATGCAAT
Source organism: Acidovorax sp. K2F (assembly GCF_025246485.1). Taxonomy (NCBI): domain Bacteria; kingdom Pseudomonadati; phylum Pseudomonadota; class Betaproteobacteria; order Burkholderiales; family Comamonadaceae; genus Acidovorax; species Acidovorax sp. K2F. Next base: position 53,753 of record NZ_JAOBSQ010000003.1, on the reverse strand, counting down.
GGGTGTGAATCTTGTAGGGGCGGCGCGCCAGGGGTGGCCTGGCGGGGGCGGGGCGAAAGCCCCGCAGCGCGGTCGCGCTATCAGTCGTTGAAGCGGAAGTCGGGGTGGCGGTCCTGCCATTCTTTGAGCTGCTTTTCGGCCACGTCTCGGGCGATGCCCTGGCGCTCTTGTAGCTTGCCCAGGAACTGTTCGCGCTTGCCGTCGATGACATCGAAGTCGTCGTTCGTGAGCTTGCCCCACTGCTCGATCATCTTGCCCTTGAACTGCTTCCAGTTGCCCTTGATGGTGTCTTCATTCATGGTGTGACTCCTCAAAAAACTTCGCTTCAGCCATCCACTCGGAGTGCGTGGAACCTTTGCGTGATGCGATGGGATTCACTGTAAAAATGATCTGGCGATGGCGCCGTAGTCCATGCCACGCAGCACACGTCAGCACAGGACTACGGGCGTGACGGACATCGCCGATGAAGTCGGCTCCCACCCTCTGGCGAAGACGAGCGAGGGCTCCATGCAAGGTACAAAGTGTTGCAATGGCCCATCATTCAGGCCGTTGGCACAGCGGACATTGCATAGGCGTGTTTCGCTTGGTAACACTTGTGTTTCCAGGCGGGCGTGGCGTGTGATTTAGTCATGACTGTGCTGCCAGCGGCAGACTTTTTGACCACGACCACCATGACACATCCATACGAGGAGACTCTGACAACCGCGGTTGCAGAGGCACCAGAGGGCCTGCCCCTCCCCCCCGAAAACCCCACCACCGCCAGCAGGGCCCACGCGCCCTTGCTGACCGCGCTGTTTGCGTCCACCGCCCTGGCCGCCTGCGGAGGCGGCGGTGGCGACAGCGCGCCAGGCACGGGGACACCCAGTGCACCTGCGCCATCCACCCCCTCGCTGGGCAACTACGCCCATCCCTCCGCCGGCACGGACAACGAGGCCGCCCGCTTTCTGCTGCAGGCCCAGTTCTCGGCATCGACTGCCGAAATCGCGGCGCTGCGCACCACCACCTACGCCGACTGGCTGGAGAGCCAGTTCAATGCGGGCCCCAGCCAGGGCGGCTGGGACTGGCTGAACCAGCGCGGCTACGCAGACATCAGCAACGACACGGCCTACTACGACAACTCCTACCCTGCCGATTACATGATCTGGTACCAGCTCATGAAGTCGCCGGACGGTCTGCGCAAGCGGGTGGCGCTGGCACTGTCCGAAATCTGCGTGGTCTCGCTCAGCGGCGTGGACATCACCTGGCGCTGCCATGCCATGGCCTGGTACTGGGACCAGCTGGTGAACAACGCGTTTGGCAACTACCGCTCGGTGCTGGAGAACGTGACGCTGAACGCGGCCATGGGCTACTACCTCAACACCCGTGGCAACCAGAAGGAAAACGCCGCCACGGGCCGCCAGCCCGACGAAAACTATGCCCGCGAGGTCATGCAGCTCATGTCCATCGGACTGGTCGAGCTGAACCTGGACGGAACCCCCAAGAAAGACGGCGCCGGCAAGCCCATTGACAGCTACACCATGAACGACGTGACCAATCTGGCACGCGTGTTCACGGGCTACGACTACGACCAGACGCAGAACGTGCCGACCACCGTGCCAGGCACCACACGGGTGGTCTCCAACACCACCTTTGCGCGGCTGCCCATGGCGCTCAATGCATCGCGCCACTCCACGCTGGCCGCCACCTTCCTGGGCACCACCGTGCCCGCCAACACGCCCGGCGCCGCGGCACTCAAGACCGCGCTGGACACCTTGTTCAACCACCCTAACGTGGGCCCCTTCATCGGCAAGCAGCTGATCCAGCGGCTGGTCACCAGCAACCCGTCACCCGCCTACGTGGCCCGGGTGGCAGCCGCCTTCAACAACAACGGCGCCGGCGTGCGGGGTGACCTGCGCGCAGTGGTCAAGGCCATCTTGCTGGACGACGAGGCACGCTCGCCCACCGGGCTGACCCAGCCTGGCTTTGGCAAGCTGCGCGAGCCCATGCTGCGCTTTGTGCAGTGGGGCCGCACCTTTGGCATCAACTCGGTGCAGGGCAGCTGGAAGATCGGCGACCTGAGCGACCCCGGCTCGCGCCTGGGCCAGAGCCCGCTGCGTTCGCCCTCGGTGTTCAACTTCTTCCGCCCAGGCTACGTTCCACCATCCACGGCCCTGGCGGCAGCGGGCGCCGTGGCACCCGAGTTCCAGCTGGTCAACGAGAGCAGCGTGGGGGGCTACCTCAACTACATGCAGGGCGTGATCCGCAACGGCATCTTTGTGAATGCCCCGGAGCTGCCCAACAATGCCAGCAGTTCCAACAACGGGTACGACATCAAGGCCAGCTACGCCAACGAGCTGGCCATCGTGGCGGATGCGGACGCACTGGTCGCACGCATCAACCTGCTGATGTGCGCAGGCCAGCTGTCCGCAGCCACCGTCAAGCTCATTGCGGACGCGCTGAAGGCAACGCCCGTCACCGCCGCCAGCACCGACGCCGTCAAGCTCGACCGCGTGGCGGCCGCCGTCTTCCTGGTCATGGCTTCGGCCGAATACCTCGTTCAAAAGTAAGCCCTGCCATGCACCTGCTTCAACCCGAACTCCACACCCGCCGCGCGTTTCTGCGCCGCTCCACCCAGCTGGGCCTTGCGGGCACGGCCCTGCCCTTTGCGCTCAACCTGGCTGCCATGGGCGAGGCGGCGGCCTTCAACGCCACCGACTACAAGGCGCTGGTCTGCGTGTTTCTGTACGGCGGCAACGACTATGCCAACACCGTGGTCACCTACGACGACGACAGCTACAACCGCTACAACACCATCCGAGGCGGTGGCTCAGGCCAGACGGCGGGTGGCATCGCGCTGGCCAAGGCAGCCCTCGCCCCCACGCTGCTGACACCCACCACGCCGCTGCCCGGCGGCCGCCAGTACGCGCTGCACCCGGCCATGACGGGGCTGGCTGGCCTGTTCAACAACGGCAAGGCGGCCGTGCAGCTCAACGTGGGCCCGCTGGTGGTTCCGCTGACGCGCGCGCAGTACAACAGTGCCGACCGCGCCACCTACCCCGTGCCGCCCAAGCTGTTCTCGCACAACGACCAGCAGTCGGTGTGGCAGTCATCCTCGCCCGAGGGCTCCACCGTGGGCTGGGGTGGCAACATCGGCGACCTGGCGCTGTCCTCCAACGGCAATTCGCTGTTCACCTGTATCTCGGTCACGGGCAATGCGGTGTTCCTGTCGGGCGACTCGGCGCTGCAGTACCAGGTCAGCACCAACGGGGCCGTGGCCATTAACGGTGTGAAGAACCGGGTGTACGGTTCTTCAGCGGTGCAGAGTGCGCTCGCATCGCTCATCCAGCAGCCACGCACGCAAACGCTGGAGAACGAATACAACCGCGTGACCACCCGCGCCGTGACAGCCGAAAGCCAGATCACCAACGGGATCGCGGGCGTGACGCTGGCTACCACCTTCCCCAACAACAACTCCCTGGCCAACCAGCTCAAGATGGTGGCGCGCCTCATTGGCGCACGCACCAGCCTGGGCAGCAAACGCCAGGTGTTCCTGGTGTCGCTGGGGGGGTTTGACCTGCACGACAACCTGATCGCGCAACAGCCGGTGCTGATGCAGCGCGTGAGCGAGGCCATGACCGCGTTCTACAACGCCACGGTGGAGTTGGGAGTGGCCGACAAGGTCACGGCGTTCACCGCCTCCGACTTTGGCCGCACGCTCAGCTCCAACGGCGATGGCTCGGACCACGGCTGGGGCAGCCACCACTTGGTGGTCGGCGGCGCCGTCAAAGGCAAGGCCTTCTATGGCAGCGCGCCGCCGGTCAGCATCACCAACACGGCCGCCCCCGAGGACCAGTGGCATGTGGGCCAGGGCCGCCTGCTGCCGTCCACCTCCGTGGACCAGTACGCCGCCACCCTGGCCAAGTGGTTTGGCGTGGCCGACAACGAAATGGCGGGAGTGCTGCCCAACATCACGCACTTTGGCGCAGCGGCGGGGCGGCCGGACTACCCGGTGGATCTGGGGTTCCTGTAACTCGATGGAGCCCCCGTGACCCAGGGGCCTGCAGGTCGCGACCACGGCAAGGGCCTGGGCCACCACCCGGCTCCCCAATAATGGCAGCATGACGACTCCCTCTGCTTCCTCGCTTCGCCCCCGCGTGGTCATCATCGGTTGCGGGTTCGGCGGCCTTGAAGCCGCCCGGGCTCTCAAAAGCGCGGCGGTGGATGTGACCCTGGTGGACAAGACCAACCACCACCTCTTCCAGCCCCTGCTCTACCAGGTGGCCACGGCCGGGCTGTCGGCCCCGGCCATTGCGGCGCCCATCCGGCATCTGTTCCGGCAGCAGCGCAACGTGACCACCTTGCTGGGCGAAGTCATCCGCATCGACGTGGGCCAGCAGTCCGTGCATCTGGCAGACGGCGCCACGCTGCCGTATGACCACCTCATCGTGGCCGCCGGCGCCACACACAGCTACTTTGGCCGCGACGACTGGGCGGCCTACGCGCCAGGGCTCAAGACGCTGGACGACGCGTTCGAGATCCGCCGCCGCGTCCTGCTGGCGTTCGAGGCAGCAGAGAAGGAGCCCGACCCCGTACGCCGCGCAGACTGGCTCAACTTTGTGGTCGTGGGCGCAGGCCCCACGGGCGTGGAGATGGCCGGCACGCTGGCAGAGATTGCGCGCCACACGCTGCCTGGCGAGTTCCGCCACATCGACCCCGCGAGCGCGAAGATCATCCTGCTCGAAGGCGGTGCACGCGTGCTGCAGGCCATGCCCGAGGCCCTGAGCCAGCGCGCCAAGGAACAACTGGAAAAGCTGGGCGTGGACGTTCGCCCGGGCGCCCGCGTCACCGCCATCGACAGCGATGGCTTGAAGGTCGAATCGCCTGCAAGCGTCAGTACATCAAGCGCAAATAGCTATCAAATAAATAGCAAATGCATTGTATGGGCCGCCGGTGTGGCTGCGTCACCCCTGGGCCGCCACCTGGCGGATGCCACCGGCGCCAGCACCGACCGCGCGGGCCGCGTGGTGGTGGAGCCCGACCTGACGCTGCCCGGCCACCCCGCGATCAGCGTGATCGGCGACCTGGCGGCGGCCAAGAGCCACGTGGCCGGCCACGAGCCCACGCCCGTGCCCGGCGTGTCGCCCGGCGCCAAGCAGATGGGCCGCGCCACGGCGGCCAACATCCTGCGCCGCCTGGCAGACCAGCCCACCCAGCCGTTTCGCTACCGCGACTACGGCAACCTGGCCACCATCGGCCGCAACTCCGCCGTGGTGGACCTCACCTCGCCCGCCGGGCCAGTGCGGTTCTCAGGCTACTTTGCGTGGCTGTTCTGGCTGTTTGCGCACGTGTACTTCCTGATCGGCTTTCGCAACCGGCTGGTGGTGCTGCTGGACTGGGCCTGGGCGTACTGGAGCTTTGCACGCTACGCGCGGGTGGTGACGGGCATTGAACGCCATGAGACCGCGCCCCCGTCCCCGACACCGCCGGGCACCTGACGGCCACGCGCGCTGCGTGGCGCAGCGGCCAAAGCCAGTGCCTTGCCTGCAGGCTCTCGCCACAAAGACCTGTTGCGTTACGGCCCCACCTGCTCCACCCACGCCGCCAGCTCACTGGCCAGCTGGCCCGACGCCGCTGCCAGAGCGGCCACGCCGCCCGCCGCATCGGCCGACTTGGCGGGCTGCTGCACGATGAACACGCGCTGGCCGCGCAGCGATTCGCCCGCCGGGGTCAGCTCGACCACCGTGGCGCGCAGGCGCACCACCCCGGCGCTGTCGCTGGGGCTGGTGAACAGGTGGCTGAACTCCTCCAGCTCGGTGCGCAGCACCAGGGGCAACTTGTTGCCCTGGGCGGGCTCGCGGGCCTGGGCGGCGCCGTCGTCGGCCTTGAGCACGGCGCGGCGCTGGCCCAGTTGCTCGCGCAGGCGCTGCTGCAGCAGCTGTGCAGGCGGCTGGCTCCAGCGGGCCTGGCTGTAGGGGCGCAGCTGCTGGGCGTCGGCATAGGCCAGGCGGTACAGCACGGCGTTCCCCCCCTCGGGCAGACCGGGGGCGTCCATGTCGGCCATCGCCAGCGGAGGCAGGGGCGCACGGCGGTCAGAGGGCACGGTGGCCAGCGGGCCGGGACCAAAGTCATACAGCACGGGGCGGGCCGGAGGCGCTGGCAGGGCCGAGCAGCCCGTGAGCACCAGCACCGCCGCCAAACCACAGCCCCACAGCGCAGTAGCGCTAGATGAATATGCCTTGGTTGCTATATTTTTAATAGTATTCATGTTCACTCCTCACAGAGGGCCTGCGCCACCAATGCAGCGCGGGAGGGGGTCCAGCTCACGGGGTGCCGCCAAACCCTGGCTCACCCGGCCCGGGCGGGATGCGCCCCGAGCCATAGATGAACAGCTGCGGGTTGTCGCTGATGCCCCCCGCAGCGCGGCCCATCTGGCGGGCGGCGCGGGCCGTGTCGTCCGCGGCGCGGTTCACTCGGGGCAGGGTCGCGGTGCTGAACTGGTCCGCTGCGCGCGCCAGCGACTGGGTGCCAGCGGTGATCTGGTCAATGGGGCCACCGTCGGCGTTGAGCCGCTGGTTGGTCTTGCCCAAGTCCACCGCCAAGGCCGACACACTGGCGCCCGCCTGCTGCAATGACTGCAGGGTCTGGCGCGCATCGCTGGCCAGGGGCGGCAGCGCGGCCAGGGCCGGGTCCAGGCGCTGGGCCACGGTGGCATCGAGCCGCTGGGTCAGGGTGTTGACGCTGCCGGCGGCCTGGCCAATGCTGGACAGCGCCTCGGTGAGCTTTTGCTGGTTGTTGTCGCCCAGCAGCTGGTTGATGCGGCGCGTGGCCTCTTCGACCTGGCCGAGGATGGCGGGCGCCTGTTCGGCCAGCTTGCCAAACGGCGAGGGCTTGAGCGGCAGGCGCGGCAGGCCGCTGGGGCCGGGAGGCAGCTCGGGGTAGGGCTTCTCGGCATCGTCCAGTTGCACGTGTGCCAGGCCGGTGACGCCCTGGTAGCCCAGCACCGCAAAGGTGGTGGGGCTGATGGGCGCCTGTTCGTTGACCGCAATACGGATCAGCACGTTGCCGCTCACCTGGGGGTCGAACCCGATGCGCGTGACCTTGCCCACGGCCACGCCCTTGTAGCGCACGGTGGCCTGGGGCTGCAGGCCACTCACGCCGTCGCGGGTGGAGAGTTCGTACTGCTCGTAGTTGGCGTTGTCGCGCGTGAGCCAGATGGCCAGGCCTGCCAGCATGGCGGCCACCACCAGCACAAAGATGCCTGCGGCGAGGGCGTGGGATTTGTTTTCCATCAGGGATGTTCCTTGTCGGGCGCAGGCACGGCTGCGGTCTGCACCGGGGCCTGCTGCACAGGGGGCACGGGGGCCATGGCGCGTTGGCCACGTTCGCCCATGAAGAAGTGCTCGATGAACGGATGCGAAAAGTGCGCCACCTCGTGCGGCGGACCAGTGACGATGACCTTCTTGTCCGCCAGCACCGCCACGCGGGTGCTGAGCGCGAACAGCGTATCCAGATCATGCGTGACCATGATGACCGTGAGCCCCAGCGCCGCGCGCAACTCGCGCAGCAGCGCGCAGAAGTCGTCAGAGCTGCTCGGGTCCAGGCCCGCCGTGGGCTCGTCCAGCAGCAGCAGCGGTGGATCCATGATGAGCGCGCGGGCCAGCGCCACGCGCTTGACCATGCCCCCCGACAGGTCCGCCGGCATGCGCGTGGCGTGTTCGGGCTGCAGGCCCACCATCTGCAGCTTGACCAGCGCGGCATCGCGCACCAGCTCGGCCGGCAGCGTGCCCTGCTCGCGCAGCGCAAAGGCCACGTTGTCGAGCACGTTGAAGGCCGAAAACAGCGCACCGTGCTGGAACAGCATGCCCACCCGGCTGGCTGCCCCCTCGCGCCCCATCTCGGACGCGGGACGGCCCAGCACGGTGACCTGCCCGCGCGTGGGCCGGGCCAGGCCCAGGATCTGGCGCAGCAACACCGTCTTGCCCGTGCCCGACCCGCCCACCAGCGACAGCATCTCGCCGCGCTGCACGGTGAAGTTCAGGTCCTGGTGCACGGTGAAGGTCTCGTTGCCCTTGCCAAACTGCGTCCAGAGGCCTTGCACGTCCACGATGGGCGGCTCGCCGGGCGCGACGGCGATGTGTTCGGGCTTGGCGATGCGCTCAGTCATATGCCGATGTTCTTGAACGCTATGGCAAACAGCGCGTCCACGATGATCACCATGGTGATGGACGACACCACCGACGCCGTCGTGCCTTCGCCCAGGCTCTGGGTGTTGGGCTTGACGCGCAGGCCCCAGTGGCAGCCGATCAGCGCAATGAACGCGCCAAACACCACCGACTTGGCCATGGCCAGGCCCAGGTTGCCGATCTTTACCGCTGCGGGCAGTGCCTGCACAAAGTACGACGGCGAGATGTCCATGGAGATGTCGGCGGCCAGCATGCCGCCCGCCAACGCCGCCAGCGTGGTCCACACGCTGATGAGCGGCATCGCCAGCGCCAGCGCCAAGGTGCGTGGCATCACCAGCCGGAACCCGTGCGGGATACCCATCACGCGCATGGCGTCCAGCTCCTCGGTCACCCGCATCACACCGATCTGTGCGGTGATGGACGAGCCGGAGCGGCCCGCCACCAGGATGGCCGCCAGCATGGGCCCCAGCTCGCGGATCAGCGAGATACCCAGGATGTTGACGATGAACGACTCGGCACCAAACTGCCGCAGCTGCAGGCTCATCAGGTAGGCTAGCACCACACCGATGAGGAAGCCCACCAGCGCCGTGATGGGCAGCGCCGTGGCGCCCATGCGGTACAGATGGCCGGACACATCACGCCATGGCCCCTTGCGCGGTGCGCGTGCCAGGCGGCCCAGGTCCAGCACCAGCTGGCCCACCATCTCCAGCAGGTGGCGGGCATGGTCCACGCCATGCAACACCAGCACGCCCAGGTGATCGACCTGTTCGCCCAGGCGCCAAGGCTCAGGCGGCGGTGCAACACAGGTGAACTGCGCCACCCGTGCCAGCATGGTGCGCTGGCTGTCGGTGCAGGCCAGCTGTGCGGGCCAGGCGTGCTGCCAGTGGTTCCACAGCAGCTGCGCGCCCACATGGTCCAGCCACTGCAGCTCCCGCAGGTCCCAGCCCAGCGTGGGGGCGGGGGGTGCGCCGCGCAGCTGGTCCGACACGGCCTCCCATTGCGCCGCGTTGCCCAGCTCGGCCGCACCCCAGCGCCCACGCAGCTGCGCACACGGCCCTTGGGGCGTATCGGCGCGGACGATGTGGGGAGCGTGGTCGGTCATGGGTCTGGCCGCCAGGGCAGCCGCAGGGGTGGGGTCGTCAAGAAGCAGCAAGGAAGAGCGTGCATGGTAGCGGAGCGAATCCTGCACGCGCTGTCGGACACGAGCCTGTCAAGCACAGACAGGCGGCGAAGCGTGTAATTATTATCAAATCAGCGCCAAGCGCAATCAATTCAAGCATCAGCAGCTACCAAAAGTGTAGCAATAGGCACACACCCTATCGACAGGGCCTGCCCCATCCGCACAATGGCCCACCGTTACCACCTTTGATCGGCACCGCCCCTCCTCCATGAGCGACACCACGTTTGACACCATCATCATCGGCGGAGGCACAGCCGGTGCCTTGCTCGCCAACCGCCTGAGCGCCGACGGCCGCCACCGCGTGCTGCTGATCGAGGCCGGCCGCAAGGACGACTACCACTGGATCCACATCCCCGTGGGCTACCTGTACTGCATCGGCAACCCGCGCACCGACTGGCTCTACAACACCGAGCCCGACGCGGGCCTGAACGGCCGCACCCTGCGCTACCCACGCGGCAAGACGCTGGGCGGCTGCAGCAGCATCAACGGCATGATCTACATGCGCGGCCAGGCGCGCGACTATGACCAGTGGGCCGAGCTGACGGGCGACGCCAGCTGGCGCTGGGACAGCGCCCTGCCCTACTTCCGCCGCCACGAAGACCACTGGCGCCTGGACCAGCCCGGAGGCGTGAACGAAAATTTCAAACGCCTGCACGGCAACAAGGCCACCGGCAGCACCGGCGAGTGGCGGGTGGAGAAGCAACGCCTGCGCTGGGACGTGCTCGACGCCTTTGCCCACGCCGCGCAGCAGGCCGGCATCCCCGCCACCGACGACTTCAACAGCGGCAGCAACGAAGGCGTGGGCTATTTCGAGGTCAACCAGAAAAGCGGCTGGCGCTGGAACACCGCCAAGGCCTTTTTGCGCCCCACCTGCTACGGCCGGCCCAACTTCGAGATGTGGACCAGCGCGCAGGCGTCCAAGCTCCTCATCGAGACCCAGCCCGACGGCAGCCAGCGCTGCACCGGCGTGTTGGTGTGGGACGGCCACGAGATGGTCACGGCCCGCGCGGCGGGCGAGGTGATCCTGAGCGCAGGCGCCGTCAACTCGCCCCAGCTGCTGCAGCTGTCGGGCATCGGCCCCGCCGCACTGCTGCGCCAGCATGGCATCGATGTGGCGGTGGACCTACCGGGCGTGGGTGCCAACCTGCAGGACCATCTGCAAATCCGCGCGGTGTTCAAGGTGCAAGGGGTGCAGACGCTCAACACCATGGCCAACTCGCTGGTCGGCAAGGCCAAGATCGGGCTCGAATATGCGCTCAAGCGCAGCGGGCCCATGAGCATGGCGCCTTCGCAGCTCGGTGCGTTCACCCGCAGCAGCCCCGACCAGCCCTATCCCAACATCGAGTACCACGTGCAGCCCCTGTCGCTCGATGCGTTTGGCGAGCCGCTGCACAGCTTTCCGGCCTTCACCGCCAGCGTGTGCAACCTCAACCCCACCAGCCGGGGCACGGTGAACATCAAGAGCGCCGACTTCAAGGCCGCGCCCGCCATCGCGCCCAACTACCTCAGCACGCCCGAAGACCGCCAGGTGGCCGCCGACAGCCTGCGTGTCACGCGCCGCATCGTGGCCCAGCCCGCGCTGGCCAAGTACCAGCCGCAGGAGTGGAAGCCCGGCGTGCAGTTTGAAAGCGACGAAGACCTGGCGCGCCTGGCGGGTGACATTGCCACCACCATCTTCCACCCCGTGGGCACCACCAAGATGGGCCGCGACGGCGACCCGATGGCCGTGCTGGATGCTCAACTGCGCGTGCGCAATGGGCGCGGCGGCGTGGTGGCCGGCCTGCGCGTGGTGGATGCGGGCGCCATGCCCACCATCACCAGCGGCAACACCAACTCGCCCACGCTGATGATGGCGGAGAAGGCGGCGGAGTGGATCATCCAGGCAAGGCGGGCGGCGTGAGTACCATCGCGCCGATGTACTCCTCCACTTTCATCTTTGCGACGAAGAACCTGTTCAAGCTATGTTCGGGGTCGCGCAAGCGCTTTGCCGGGATGGGGTGCTAGGCGCGGTGCGCGGTGGATAGCTTGGCTATCCACAAGCGCCGCAACACCGCAGACCGCCCGGCAAGGCACTTGCCCGAAGGGTTGGAGTGAAATCGGGTGATTGAACGCCCCGGCTGCTTGCATGGGCACGAGCCCATGCGGCGCACCCGAAGCATCCACTCATCCCGATTGCACTCCAACGCGATCCCCGAACATAGCTTGAACAGGTTCTCAATTCGACGACGCCTTTCACCGCCTGGACGAGGCGATTGCCACCGCCGCCCGTTCCATCGACGGCTACCTGGGCGAGGAGTCCTGGACGGACACGGGCAACGGCCTGGTGTCCAACGTGTACTACTGGCAGTCGCTGGAAGCCTTGCAAACGCTGATGCAACACCCCGCGCACCTGAAGGCCAAGGCCGCGCAGGCGCAGTGGCTCAATGGCTACCAGGTGGTGATTGCGCAGGTGCTGCGCACCTACGGCGACAACCAGCTGACCGGGCTGCTGCCCACGGCCGGGCTGTTCACGCAAGGCACTGCGCCCCACTGATTTTTTCAAGCCCTGGCGCCCAGGTCCCTGCAGCGTTCAGCGGATGCCGCCCACATAGCGCGGCACCTCGGGCCCGGGCTCGGGGGGCGGTGCAGGGCGCGAGCGCACAGCCTGCGCCGCCACATCCAGCAGCGGACGGCGCGGCGCTGCAAGGGGAGTGGCGTGCAGGGCGTGCTCCAGGCGGTCGGCCCACTCGGCCAGATCGGGCGCGTTGTCGTCCACAGCGCGCTGGCGCGCGAACCGCACGATCTCCTGCGCATAGTCGGCGTTGACCGCCATCCATTCGGTATCGGTCACGCGACCCGTTTTGCGCCGCAACAGCACATGCAGGTGGGCGGCAATTGCCAGCTTGTCGGAATCGGACATGGTCGGCTCCTTAATGCATTGGGGTCATCCATCGGACTGCACCTGCTTGCCCGCGTTGCGCAACGATGCGGGAGCGGGGAAGGCCTGCCGGGTCTCTCGGGGGCTCATTCAGCCGCCCAGGCGCTCGCGGTGCTGGGCAATGTCCAGCCCAGTCTGTTCGCTCTGTTCGTCCACCCGCAGGCCCATCGCAAAGTTGATGACCCACAGCAGCGCGGCCGTCACCACCAGGCTGTAGGCCGCCACGGCGCCCACGCCGATGGCCTGGGTCAGCAGGCTGCCCGCCACCCCGCCCACGGTCTTGCTGGCCAGCACACCGGTGAGCAGTGACCCCACGATGCCGCCAACGCCATGCACGCCAAATACGTCGAGCGAGTCATCCACCCGCAGCAGCCGCTTGAGCCCCGTCGCGCCCCAGTAGCAGGCCAGCCCGGCCACCAGCCCAATCACCACGGCCGAGCGCAGCGCGACAAAACCGGCGGCAGGTGTGATGGCCACCAGCCCCGCCACCAGGCCGGAGCACAGCCCCAGCAGCGACGGGCGCCCGCGCACCACCCACTCACCCAGCATCCACGACAGCGCACCGGCCGCAGCGGCTAGGTGCGTCACTGCCATGGCCAGCCCGGCGCGCCCATCGGCCGCGACCGCAGAGCCCGCGTTGAAGCCAAACCAGCCCACCCACAGCATGCCCGCGCCCGCCATGGTGAGCCCCAGGTTGTAGGGCTCAAACGGCTCGCGCCCATACCCCGCGCGGCGGCCCAGAAACCAGGCGCACACCAGCCCCGCCACGCCCGCGTTCACGTGCACCACCGAGCCACCCGCAAAATCCAGCGCGCCCATCTGCGCCAGCCAGCCACCCGGCTCCCACACCCAGTGCGCCACGGGCGCATAGACCACCAGTGTCCACAGGCTGATGAAGACGAGCATGGCCGAAAACCGCATGCGTTCCACAAACGCGCCCACCAGCAGCGCGGCCGTGATGATGGCAAAGGTGAGCTGGAACATCGCGTACACCGACTCCGGGATCAGCGGCGCAATGTGACTCACAGCCAGCTTGCCCGCCTCCAGCTGAAAGTCGAGCCCGGCAAAGCCAGCACGGTCCCAGCCGCCGAGCCAGGCGCTGCCCGGTGTGAAGGCCAGTGAATACCCCGCCGCAAACCACAGCAGGCTGACCAGCGCTGCAATGGCCACCACGCTGGCCATGGTGTTGAGCACGTTCTTCCTGCGCACCATGCCTGCGTAAAACAGCGCAATGCCTGGCAGCGTCATCAGCAGCACAAGTGCGGTGGAGGTCATCATCCAGCCGGTATGGGCTGCATTCACCGTGTCCTGGGCCACCAGGGCGGGGCGCGTGAGGGGCGCCGCGACTGCAGGAGCCTCTGGCACGCCCTGGGCCAGCGCGCAGGTGCACAGCCCCAGACACAACGACACGACCGCAAACACCCGGTGGTTGACTGCACGCATGCACGCTCCCTTTCGCAATTTGTTACAAGCGCATTGCACGAGCCATGCCAGCCAGTTGCCCCCGAATCGGGGCACAGAGCGCCCCCGCAAGCCGTCCGGCGCCCAACAACGGGGGGCGGGAAACCCCCAATGCACCAGCAGGGTGCAGCCGTTACAGTCACGGCACTCGAAAGCGCGCTTCGGTGTGCCAAGCGAGGGGCCCGAGGAGACAACCTTTCTACCAAGAACCACATTCAAAACACCCAACGAGGTGTGAACCCTTTCAGGCGCTGGCGATCCCAGCGCCTTTTTCTTGCCCGCTCGATCCTGAGCGGTCCTGAATCGATAGCAGGCCCGGTGCGACAATCCTGCGATGGAATGGATTTTGATGACCCTGGCCTCGCTGCTCGCGGGCTTTGTGGATGCGATCGTGGGGGGCGGTGGACTGGTGATGGTGCCCGCGCTGTTTGCAGCTTTTCCGGGGGCGCCCCCAGCCACCCTGCTGGGCACCAACAAGGCGGCCTCGGTCTGGGGCACCGCCATGGCCACCTGGCAATACAGCCGCAAGGTGCAGATCCGCTGGTCGGCCATGCTGCCTGCTGCTGCCGCCGGTTTTGCGGGCTCGTTCGTGGGCGCCTGGGCCGTGACCGTGGTGTCGGCCGACTTCCTGCGCAAGCTGCTGCCCCTGGTGCTGCTGGGCGTGTTGCTCTACACCCTGGCCAAGAAGGAGCTGGGGCGGCACCACACCCCCCGGTTTGCGGGCCGGGCCGAGGTGATCGCCGCCTGCCTGATTGGTGTGCTCATCGGTTTTTATGACGGGTTCTTTGGCCCGGGCACCGGCAGCTTCTTCGTCTTTTTGTTCGTGCGGCTGCTGGGCTACGACTTTCTCAATGCCTCGGCGTCGGCCAAGCTGCTCAACTGCGCCACCAACGTCGCCGCCATTGCGCTGTTTGCCGCCAAGGGCCATGTGTGGTGGCACTTTGCGGTGACGCTGGCCGTGGCCAACGTGCTGGGCAGCCTGCTCGGCACCCACATGGCGCTCAAGCATGGCACCGGCTTTGTGCGGGGCATCTTCATCGTGGTGGTGAGCACCCTGATCCTGAAGACGGGGTACGACGCCTTTCTGCGGTAGGCCTGCTCTTCACGCACCGGGTGTCGGTCGCCAGGGTGGCACCCAACTTGCAACGCCCCGTAAGGCCTACCACCAGGGCGCTCCGAGGTCATCGGGGTTGCCCTGCATGGCCCGAATGTGAACGCGCGTCCTATAATTTCCGCACGTTTCCGTTTGATGACGAGGCCCATCGCCAATGGCGATGTCCGCATCCACCCGCTCCGGCCTGCCTACCCGCAGGCCGGATTTTTTGTACCTGAACCACCCCCACAGGAACCTGTCATGCAATTTTTCAAGTCTGCCCTTGTCACCGCCGTGGCGCTGTGCGCTGCCCTCGCCGTCCAGGCCCGCACGCTGGACGAAGTCAAGAAGGACGGCAAGATCATCGTGGCCACCGAGGGCCAGTTCGCTCCCTTCAACTATTTCGAAGGCACCAAGCTGACGGGTTTTGAGGTGGAAGTGGCGGAGCTGGTGGTCAAGAAGATGGGCCTGAAGCTCGAATGGAAGACCCTGGGCTTTGACGCCCTGCTGACCGGCCTGGGCCAGAACCGCTGGGACGCCGTGATCGCCTCGCACGGTGTGACCGACGAGCGCTCCAAGGCCGTGACCTTTGCCAACCCCCATTACTGCTCGGGCGGCATCATCGTGGCCATGGACGACAAGATCCGCAACGCCAAGGACCTGACCGGCAAGGTCGTGGCCGTGCAGACCGGCACCAGCTACCTGGAGCAGGTGAAGAAGGTCAGCGGCGTGAAGGAGGTGAAGAACTTCCCGCAAGACACCGACGCCCAGCGTGCCCTGATCTCCAAGCGCGTGGACGCCTGGGTCAGCGACAAGTTCGTGGCCAAGGAAGCCGCTGCCAAGAACGCCAAGGCCGGCTTCAAGCTGGGCGACATGCTGTTCATCGAGCGCATCGCCCCCGCCATGGCCAAGGGCAACACCGGCCTGGCCGATGCCTGGAACAAGGCGTTCACCGAAGTGCTGGCCGATGGCAGCTACGCCGCCGTCTCCAAGAAGTATTTCAACGAAGACGTGCGCTGCAATTGATATGACGGCACATGGGGTGCGCAGAAGGCCGGGAGCCTCTGCGCACCTTTTGCCTTTTGTGGCGGCGCAGGCCAATGTCCCTGCCGCCCACCCGATTTCCAACCAAGACCTTCTGGTCGTCTGATCCATGCTTCTCGCTCTTTGGCCACAAAGCTGGTCCCGACAGCAGCGCAGCAATGCCACGCTGGTCGCTGCACTGGTGGTGATGGTGCTGGCCCTCTCGTTGCTGGGCCAATTGCTGTCGTTCTTCCCTGACCCCATCGGACCCAATGCCCAGGCGTTTTCTGAAGGTGCGCGCACCACGCTGTGGCTCACGCTGGTCAGCGGTGCCGTGGGCCTGGTGCTGGGCACAGCTGCGGCGCTGGCCCGCACCGCCCGCTGGACGCCCGTGCGCTGGATTGCTGGCGTGTACATCTGGGCCATTCGCGGCACACCGCTCTTGGTGCAGATCCTGTTTGTGTACTTTGCGCTGCCGGTGCTGGTGCCAGGGCTGAACCTGCCCGACTTTGCCGCCGCCGTCGTGGCGTTGGGACTCAATGTGGGCGCCTACAACGCCGAAGCGCTGCGCGCGGGCCTGCTGGCCGTGCCACGCGGTCAGACCGAGGCCGCCCGGGCGCTGGGCCTGGGCCGCATGCATGTGTTCATGGACGTGGTGTTTCCGCAGGCGTTCAAGATCTCATTGCCGCCGCTGGTGAGCAACTTTGTGGCGCTGCTCAAGGACTCTTCGCTGGCCTACGCGATCGGCGTGGTGGAGCTGACCAACGTGGGCAACCGCATCCAGTCGGCCACGTTCCAGCCCATCGCCACGCTGACCACGGTGGCCATCACCTACCTGCTGCTGACCACACTGGTCACACAGATCTCCAACGCCGTCGAGTACCGCTTTGACGTGGAGGGCCGCAACCAATGAACTCCAACGTTCCACCCAAGCCCTACATCGTGGCCGAGCGCGTGTGCAAGTCGTTTGGCGCGCACCAGGTGCTCAAGGACGTGTCCACCGTGTTCCACACCGGCGAGGTGACGGTGATCATTGGCGCCTCGGGCTCGGGCAAGAGCACCCTGCTGCGCGCCATCAACCGCCTGGAGCCCCACGACAGCGGGCGCATCACCATCGATGGCGTGGAGGTGTGTGACGACCTCACCACCCTGCAGCGCCAGCGCTGCGAGGTGGGCATGGTGTTTCAGCAGTTCAACCTGTTCGGCCACATGAGCGTGCTGGACAACGTGACGCTGGCGCCCCGCCGCATTCGCCGCACCCCGCGCACCCAGGCCAACGACGAGGCCATGCAGCTGCTGCGCCGCGTGGGCATGCAGGACCATGCGCACAAGTACCCCTGGCAGCTGTCGGGCGGGCAGCAGCAGCGGGTGGCCATTGCCCGCGCACTGGCCATGCAACCCAAGGTGATGCTGTTCGACGAGCCCACCTCGGCGCTGGACCCCGAGATGGTCAAGGAAGTGCTGGACGTGATGCGCGGCCTGGCCCGTGGCGGCATGACCATGATCGTGGTGACCCACGAAATGGGCTTTGCGCGCGAGGTGGCCGACCGGGTGATGTTCTTCGACCAGGGTCGTATCGCGCACGATGCGCCGCCGCAGGAGTTCTTCAGCAACCCGGCCAACGACCGCATCCGCGCGTTCCTGGGCCAGGTCAGCCACTGAACGGGCACGCTGCACACTCTGCAAAGCAGAGGCCACCGGGCAACCGGTGGCCCTTTTTCTTTGAACACGTTCTTGTTGGTTTGGAGAATTCTTCCAATGCGTACTGAACGCTGGGGCCTGATGGCCCTGCTGGCTGTGACCGTGGTGTGGGGCACCACCTTCCCGGCGATGAAACTGCTCTCGGCGCACCTCGACGCACTGCAGATCATCTGGCTGCGGTTTGTGATCGCACTGCTGGTGCTGGCGCCGCTGTGGCGCGGCATGCTGCGCCACGAGCGGCGCTGGGGCTGCGCGCTGGGGTTGCTGCTGTTCCTGGCGTTCTGGCTGCAGATCGAGGGCCTCGCGCGCACCAGCAGCAACCGCAATGCCTTTGTCACCGGGCTCAACGTGCTGGTGGTGCCGCTGATCGCGATGGCAGCACTGGGGCGGCGCTACGGCTGGCGGTTGTGGGGCGCCTGCGTGATGGCGCTGGCAGGCATGGCGCTGATGTTCCACGAGAACGAGCCCTGGAACCTGGGCGACACGCTGACGCTGGCCAGCACCGTGTTCTATGCGCTGTACATCCTGGCGCTGGAGGAATGCGCGCGCCGCACGGCCGCACAGCCCCTGCGTGCCACCCGCATGGCCGCCGCACAGGCCACGGTGATGGCGCTGGCCTCCACCACGCTGCTGCTGGCGCAGGGCGGCAACATGGACTGGCTCCGCTCCGCCGCCGACCTGCCAACGGATGCCTTGGTGGCACTGCTGTATCTGGGCCTGCTGGCCAGCGTGGTGGTAGTAACGCTGCAGGCCTGGGGCCAGCAGCGCGTGGATGCCATGCGCAGCGCCATCGTGTTCGGGCTGGAGCCGGTGTTTGCCGCGCTCACGGCGTGGGTCTTGCTGGGCGAGCAGCTGGGCTGGGCCGGGCTGAGCGGGGCGGCGCTGATTGTGGCAGCGCTGGTGTTCAGCCAGCTTCAGCCGTCACCGCGCACCGCCAGCGCTTAGGACAGCGCTGAAAAAGGCCCTCGGCGGCAAGGCGCGCAGGCACCCAGTGGCCGCTTTGAAGCCGAATCAGCCCGTAGCGCTAGTTGATATTGCACCAACAGCTATTAATTTTATAGCGGCCCAGATCAAGGTGTCACCAGCGGCACCTCGCTGGCCTTGCGGGGCTTGCCCATGGGGGCACTGGCCAGGCCCTTTTGTACGGCGGCGATGTCTTCTTCGCTGGGGTATTCGCCCAGCAGCCAGTAGTCAAACACGCGCCGCGCAATCGGGGCGGCATGGGCGGCGCCAAAGCCTGCGTTCTCCACAATGGCCGCCAGGGCAATGGTGGGGTTCTCGGCCGGGGCAAAGGCGGCAAACAGCGAGTGGTCGCGCTGGTGCTCTTCCAGCGCCTTGGCGTTGTACTTCACGTTCTGGCCCATGGACACGGCCTGGGCGGTGCCCGTCTTGCCGGCCGAGGTGTAGGGCGCGCCCATGAACACCCGGGTGCCCGTGCCACCCTTGTTCACCGCCACCAGCGCGTTGCGCACCAGCTCCACATTTTTGGGCTGGTAGCCCAGGTTGATGCCGGGGGGCTGCACGATCTCGGTGATGGCACCGGTGACCGCATTCTTCACCGCCTTGGCCATGTGCGGGCGGTAGCGGGTGCCGCCATTGGCCAGCGTGGCCTCGGCCAGCGCCAGCTGCAGCATGGTGAAGTTGTTGTAGCCCTGGCCAATGCCCAGCGACACGGTTTCGCCCGGGAACCAGCGTTTCATGTCGGCGCGTTTGTAGGTGTTGCGCTTCCACTCGGTGCTGGGCAGCGTGCCCCGCACTTCGCCGTTGAGGTCGATGCCCGTGGACTGGCCGAAACCCAGCGGCTTCATGAAGTCGTGGATGGCATCCACACCCATGTCCACGGCCAGCGAATAAAAGTAGGTGTTGCTGGAGAACTGGATGGCGCGGTGCATGTCCACGCCCCCCAGCCCGCCCTCGTGGCTGCGGAAGGTGTGGCCGCCGAAGGTGTAAAAGCCGGGGTCGTTCACCACCAGGCTGGGCGAGCGCTTGTTCAGCTGCAACGCCGCCAGCGCCATGAAGGGCTTGTAGGTGGAGCCGGGCGGGTAGGTGCCGCGCAGGGCGCGGTTGAGCAGCGGCTTGTCGATGGACTCATTGAGCGCGGCCCAGTTTTCGGCGTCAATGCCTTCGACAAACAGATTGGGGTCGAAGGTGGGCTTGCTCACCAGCGCCAGGATCTCGCCATTGCGCGGGTCGATCGCCACCAGCGCTCCACGGCGGCTGCCATACAGCTCTTCGATGAGTTTTTGCAGCTTGATGTCGATGGACAGCATCACGCTGTCGCCGGGGGTGGCGGCGTGGCTGGAGAGCTTGCGCACGGCGCGGCCACCCGCCGAGGTTTCCATCTGCTCCACACCTGTCGCGCCATGCAGGGCCGACTCGAAACTGTGCTCGATGCCGAGCTTGCCGATGTACTCCGTGCCCCGGTAGTTGGCCTCGTCCTCCGAGTCCTGGATACGGGCCTTCTCGGTCTGGTTGATGCGCCCGATGTAGCCAATCGCATGGCTGGCCACGTCGCCCAGCGGGTAGTTGCGAAACAGCCGCGCCTTGATGTCCACACCCGGAAAGCGGTAGCGCTGGGCGGTGAAACGCGCCACCTCCTGATCCGTCAGGCGGGTGCGGATGGGCAGGGATTCGAAGTTGCGCGACTCTTCCATGAGCCGCTTGAAGCGGCGGCGGTCACGCGCCTGGATGTCCACCACCTTGGCCAGGGCATCGATGGTCTCGTCCAGCACGCCGGCACGCGAGGGCGTGATCTCCAGCGTATAGGCCGAATAGTTGGTGGCCAGCACCACGCCGTTGCGGTCCAGGATGAGCCCCCGGTTGGGCACGATGGGCACCACGGCCGTGCGGTTGCTCTCCGCCTGGGCTGCCAGGTCCTCATGGCGCACCACCTGCAGGTACACCAGACGCGCCGCCACCAGGCAGAACGCCGCCATCACCACCAGGCCCACCACCAAGGCGCGCACCCGGAACCGCGAGGCGTCGGCTTCGCTGCTGCGCACCTCGGTCATGGCCTCACCCCTGAAAACACGGCCCAGAAGCTGGCTGCCTGTGTGATTGGCGCGGCCCAGGCCAGGGGACGCCGAGCAAGGGTCGCCCCGCCGCGAGCGCGTCGCCGCCCTTCCCGCAGTGCGCAGCGCTGCGAGAGAGGGGGGAGACAGCGCGGCCGCTCAGGGGGTTGTTGCCTCATGTTCACAACGGCCGGTTCTGGTCTTTGTCGGGCGGGCGGCGCTGGGGCGCCAGCAGCACCCAACTGGCCAGGGGCCACAGCAGCGCCTCCAGGAACGGGGCCAGAAAGCTCCAGAACCCCGGGAAAATTCCGCCCGCTGCCATGCGCAGCAGCAGCTCGATGGCATGGGCAACGGCAAACAGCGGAAACACCTGCAGCGCTTGCGACGGCACACTGAACCACAGCAAACGGCGGTGGATGGCGATGGCTCCGAACGACAGCACGGTGTAGGACAGCGCATGCTGGCCCAGCAGCGCAGACTGGCTCACGTCCATGCACAGGCCCAGCACAAAGGCCGCCCCCATGCCAATGCGCAGCGGCTGGTGCACGCCCCAGAACACCAGCAACACCATCAGCAGATCAGGCATCCACACCACGCGGCCCAGCGGCAGCATGTTGATGGCCAGACCCGCAGCCAGACTGGCCCAGATGAACACCGGGTTCACCGGCATCAGCAGGGGCTCACCCCGCGGCATGATCATCGCGGGCCTCCTTGTGTCGGGGTCATCGGGGCAAGGCGGCGGCTCATTTGCGCCCCCCGCGTTTGTTCGCGGGCGCGGCGGGGGCCGCATCCGGGCGGGGCAATTCGTTGTCGGCCAGGGGCTTGAGCACCACCACATGGCGCGCACCCTGCACCTGCGCCAAAGGCACGCAGTAGATGCGCGCAAACGCGGAGTCGGCACGGCGCTCCACCTTCACCACGCGCGCCACGGGCAGGCCCGGCGCATACAGGCCGTCCACGCCGCTGGTGGTCAGCAAGTCGTCTTCGCGGATGTCGGCGTTGGCGGGCATGAAGCGCAGCTCCATGCCACCACCATGGCCCGCCACCGGATCGCCATAGGCCACGCCGCGCACGCCGGTGCGGATGTTCAGCACCGGAATCGCCTGGTCACGGTCCACCAGCAGCGTGACTTCGCTGACCAGCGGAAACACACGGGTGACCTGGCCCAGCACACCGGCCTCGTCCATCACCGGAGCGCCCAGCTCCACGCCGCCCAGCTGCCCCCGGTCCAGCACCACGCGGCGCGTGTAGGGGTCTGCGGTGTCATAGATGACTTCGGCCGCCTGTGCAGGGGTCTGGAGCCGGTCGCGCAGCTCCAGCAGTTTGCGCAGCCGCTGGTTTTCCATGGCCAGCTGGTCGGCCTGGTTGGCGCGCTGGCCCATCACGGTCATCTTCTTGCGGGCGGCATCCAGGTCTTCTTGCGCGGTTTGCAACGACTGGAAATAGCTGCGCCCGTGGCTCGCGAACTCCACCGGCTGCAACATGAGCCACTGCACCGGGTACAGCACCGTGGCCACGGCCTGACGGAAGGGGCCGGTAATCTGGAAGCGTGCGTCGGCCACCATGAGGAACAGCGCCAGCGCACTGAACACGGCCAAACGCGACAGGGCCGAAGGGCCCTGTTTGAAGAAAGGGGGAGCGCTGCGCTCCAGAGTACCCAAGGGCATGGTGCGCAGCGGTCAGGATCTGCCACGGGGAGCGGGCTCCACGGGCGGGTGCTCAGAAACAAGCATTGGAGCAGGGGCAGTCATGCAATTCAGAGCGCAAAAAAAGTGCCTGCAGCATACAGGCCTGCCGACTTACTCGCTCGTGAAAATGCTGCCCAGGCGGTCCATGCGCTCCAGGGCGATACCGCAGCCGCGCACCACGCAAGTCAGCGGGTCTTCGGCCACCAGCACGGGCAGGCCGGTTTCTTCGGCCAGCAGGCGGTCCAGGTCGCGCAGCAGCGCGCCGCCGCCGGTGAGCATCATGCCGCGGTCGGCAATGTCGGCGCCAAGCTCGGGGGGGGTTTGTTCCAGCGCGTTCTTCACGGCCGAGACGATCTGGTTCAGCGGGTCGGTCAGGGCTTCCAGCACTTCGTTAGAAGAAATGGTGAAGCTGCGTGGCACGCCTTCGGACAGATTGCGGCCCTTGACTTCCATCTCGCGCACTTCAGAGCCCGGGAAGGCCGAGCCGATGTTCTTCTTGATGGCTTCGGCGGTGGGCTCGCCAATCAGCATGCCGTAGTTGCGGCGGATGTAGCTGATGATGGCTTCGTCGAACTTGTCGCCACCGACGCGCACACTGCCCTTGTAGACCATGCCGCCCAGCGAGATCACCCCGACTTCGGTGGTGCCGCCGCCGATGTCCACGACCATGGAGCCGCTGGCTTCCGACACCGGCAGGCCCGCGCCAATACCGGCGGCCATGGGCTCTTCGATCAGGTAGACCGCCGTGGCGCCTGCGGCCTCGGCCGCATCCTTGATGGCGCGGCGCTCGACCTGGGTGGAGCCGCAGGGCACGCAGATGATGATGCGCGGGCTGGGGGTAAACAGCGTGCGCGGGTGCACCATCTTGATGAACTGCTTGATCATCTGCTCGGTGATCACGAAGTCGGCGATCACGCCGTCCTTCATCGGGCGGATGGCTTCGATGTTGCCGGGCACCTTGCCCAGCATGGCCTTGGCCTCGTGGCCTACGGCCTGGATGACTTTCTTGCCATGGGGCCCGCCTTCGTGGCGGATGGCGACAACGGAGGGCTCGTCGAGCACGATGCCTTTGTCGCGGGCGAAGATGAGGGTATTGGCTGTGCCAAGGTCAATGGCCAGGTCGGTGGAGAAATACCGACGGAAAGCTCCGAACATTCAAAAATCCTCTCGGGCACGGCATGCGCGTCGGCCTGCCATCGCCAGGTATTCAGGGGGGTGTTTATGGGCTTTTTTCACGCAATTGACTCCCATTCCAGGAGCTTTGCGGCAAAGCCGGGATAATACCCCATCCCCTGTGAATAACTCCCTCCGGCGCAGCCCGGATCACAGCTTTACTTCTGGTTTCTCTAGATTCTCCTCCCTATGGCACTGACCCCCCAGGACATCGGCCGCATTGCCAACTTGGCGCGGCTTGAGCTGACGCCCTCCGAAAGTGAGCGCATGCTCACACAGCTCAATGGCTTCTTTGACATCGTGGAACAGATGCGGGCTGTGGATACCTCGGGCGTCACGCCCCTGGCCCACCCCGTCGCGGCTATCCAGGACGTGGCCCTGCGGCTGCGCGAGGACGTGGCCAGCGAGCCCAACCAGCGCGAAGCCAACCAGCAAAGCGCCCCCGCCGTCGAACGAGGCCTGTTCCTCGTGCCCAAAGTGATCGAGTAAGAGCCCCGCCGCATGACTTCCACCGCATTGCATGACCTGGGCGTGGCCCAGCTGGCTGCCGAGCTGCGCGAGCGCCGCGTCTCGGCCGTCGAGGCCGCCCAGCATTTCCTCGCCCGTGCGCAGGCCCACCAGAACCTGGGCGCCTACGTGGCCGTGAACCCGGACATCACCCTGGCCCAGGCCCGCGCCCAGGACGCCGCCATTGCCGCAGGCACCGCCGGCCCGCTGGCGGGCGTGCCAATTGCGCACAAGGACATCTTTGTCACCAAAGGTTTCCCCAGCACCGCAGGCTCGAAGATGCTCGCGGGCTACCAGTCACCCTTTGATGCCACCGTGGTCACCAAGCTGGCCGACGCTGGCGCCGTGACGCTGGGCAAGCTCAACTGCGACGAGTTCGCCATGGGCTCGGCCAACGAGAACTCCGCCGTCGCCCCCGTGGGCTTTGACGCCCCCGCCCCGGTGCGCAACCCCTGGGCCACAGACCGTATCCCTGGCGGCTCGTCCGGCGGCAGCGCTGTGGCCGTGGCCGCGCGCCTGGCCCCGGCCGTCACCGGCACCGACACCGGCGGCTCCATCCGCCAGCCCGCGTCGTTCTGTGGCATCACCGGCATCAAGCCCACCTATGGCCGCGCCAGCCGTTACGGGATGATCGCGTTTGCCTCCAGCCTCGACCAGGCCGGCCCCATGGCCCGCTCGGCCGAAGACTGCGCACTGTTGCTGTCCGCCATGTGCGGCCCGGACCCGGACCGCGACTCCACCAGCCTGGACGTGCCCGCAGAGAACTTCAGCGCAAAGCTCAACGACAGCATCGATGGCCTGCGCATCGGCATCCCGGCCGAGTTCTTTGGCGAAGGCCTGGCGCCCGACGTGCGCGCCGCCGTAGATGGTGCCCTGAAGGAATACGAGAAGCTCGGCGCCAAGCTCGTGCCCATCAGCCTGCCGCGCACGCAGCTGTCCATCCCGGTCTACTACATCATTGCCCCGGCCGAAGCATCGTCCAACCTCTCCCGCTTTGACGGCGTGAAGTTCGGCCACCGCGCCAAGGACTACACCGACCTGGTGGACATGTACAAGAAGACCCGCGCCGAAGGCTTTGGCGACGAGGTCAAGCGCCGCATCATGATCGGTGCGTACGTGCTCTCGCACGGCTACTACGACGCCTACTACCTGCAGGCACAGAAGATCCGCCGCATGATCGCCGACGACTTCCAAAACGCGTTCAAGAGCTGTGACGTCATCGCCGGCCCCGTGGCCCCCACGGTGGCCTGGAAGCTGGGCGACCACGGCAACGACCCGCTGGCCGACTACCTGGCCGACATCTTCACCCTGCCCGGCTCGCTGGCCGGCCTGCCCGGCATGAGCGTGCCCGCCGGTTTTGGCGAGGGCGGCATGCCCGTCGGCTTGCAGCTGCTGGGCAACTACTTCCAGGAAGCCCGCCTTCTGAACGCTGCGCACCGCCTGCAGCAAGCCACCGACTTCCACCTCCGCCGTCCGGAGGGCTTCTGACATGACCGCCAAACTGATCCATGGCTACGAAGTTGTCATCGGCTTCGAAACCCACACCCAGCTCGCCACCCAGAGCAAGATCTTCAGCCGCGCTCCCACCGCCTTTGGCGCCGAGCCCAACACCCAGGCGTGCGCCGTGGACCTGGCCCTGCCCGGCACCTTGCCGGTGATGAACCGCGAAGCCGTGGCCTGCGCTATCAAATTGGGACTGGCCCTCGGCTCCCACATTGCGCCCGTGAGCATTTTCGCGCGCAAGAACTACTTCTACCCCGATCTGCCCAAGGGTTACCAGATCAGCCAGTTCGAGATCCCGGTGGTGCAGGGCGGCGAGGTCGAGTTCTTTCTGGGCGACGAGAAGAAGACCGTGCGCCTGGTGCGCGCCCACCTCGAAGAAGACGCAGGCAAATCGCTGCATGAAGACTTCATCGGCCAGAGTGGTATCGACCTGAACCGCGCGGGCACGCCGCTCCTGGAGATCGTGACCGAACCCGACATGCGCTCGTCCGAAGAGGCCGTCGCGTATGCCAAGGAGCTGCACAAGATCGTCACCTGGATCGGCATCTGCGACGGCAACATGCAGGAGGGCAGCTTCCGCTGCGATGCCAACGTGTCCGTACGCAAGCCTGGCCAGCCACTGGGCACGCGCCGCGAGATCAAGAACCTGAACTCGTTCAAGTTCATGCAGCAGGCCATCGACTACGAAATCCGCTGGCAGATCGAGCAGATCGAAGACGGTCATGCAATCCAGCAAGCCACCGTGCTGTTCGACCCCGACACGGGCGAAACGCGCGCGATGCGCACCAAGGAAGACGCGGCGGACTACCGCTACTTCCCGGACCCCGACCTGCCTCCGCTACACATTTCAGAGCAGTGGGTGCAGGATGAGCGTGCGCAGATGGCCGAATTGCCTCGCGTTGTTGCCGCACGTTATGTCAGAGACTACGGTCTGTCTGAATACGACGCGTCTGCTCTTACGCAAAGCAAAGCAACCATGATTTACTTCCAGCAAGTTGTCTTGGGGGCCAATGCACCTGTATCGCCAAAAATTGCATGCAACTGGATCATGGGCGAGTTGTCGCGACGACTCAATTTGGATGAAGTTGCCATTGAAGACGCGCCCGTAAAACCAGGACAAATGGTTGCGCTACTGACTCGCATTGCTGATGGCACGATCTCCAACAACGCCGCCAAACAAGTGTTTGATGAACTCTGGAGTAAGCCAACACGCACAGGTGTTATGAATGCAGCCGAATCAGATAGCGACTCCTTTCGAGCCATTGGTCATGTGAGCCTTGTCGACGAAATCATCGAATCCAAGGGCCTCAAGCAGATGAACGACTCCGGCGCGCTGGAGAAGATCATCGACGAGGTGATTGCCGCCAACCCCGACAACGTGGCGCAGTTCCGCGCGGGCAAGGACAAGGCCTTCAACGCGCTGGTCGGCCAGATCATGAAGGCCAGCAAGGGCAAGGCCAACCCGACGCAGGTCAACGAACTGTTGCGCGCCAAGCTGGCGGGCTGACGCGCAAGCCGACTGGCAACAACACCAACAACAAAGGGCCGCGAGGCCCTTTGTTGTTTCGATCTTCTCAATGGGGTGGTGGCCGTCGAGGGCCTAAGGCAAGGGAATTGCCCCCCCCGCGGACCTCACCGCGTGGCGGCTGGAGCGGAGGCGTCGCTGGCAGGCGTTGTGCCCGGCAGCGGCATGCGCTGCGCATCCCACAGTTTGCGCAGCTGGGCCAGCTCCACGTCAAAGCGCTGGTGCACGCGGCGCTTTTCCTGGTCCTGCCCTGCAATGAAGCGCTGCTGCTCGGCAATGCTGTCTTCGTTCTCGGCAATCTTGCGGCGCAGCGCCATGGGGGCTTTGTTGGGGTCCTTTTTGTAGAACTCCATCTCCACATCGAAGGCTTTGCGCTGCTGGGCCAGTTCGACCAGGCGCTTTTCGGCGGTGGCGGTCACGTCATCGACGAGCTGAATAGCCGCAGCGCGCTCCACATCGTGCGTGGCCTTGTCGGGATAGCGGGCCGTCAGCGCGCGCTCGCGGCGGCGCTCTTCCAGCTCGCGGGCACGGGCTTCGGCCTCTTTGCGGCGCTGCGCTTCTTGCGCGGCGCGTTCCTGCTCGGTCAGCGAGGGGCCAATTTGCCGACGTACGATGCCCGAGGGCCCGAGTTCCCGCTGCTCGCGGTCCAGGCATTCGGCGATCGGACGGTCGGCCGTCAGGCGCCGGCCATTGCGGTCCACGCAGGTGTAGATGCCGCTGGATGTCCCGGGGGCTTGCGCCCGCGCCCAATCGGCGCCCAGGGTGGCCAACAGAACCCCGCCCATGATCCACGCCGATTTGCTCAAACCATCTACCCCTCGTTGACGCCGTAACGCTGGCGGTAGGCCAGCACCTTTTCGTGGTGGGAACGCATCCCCTCTTCCCCATTCTGCTCAAGAAAGAGCAATAAGTCTGCCAGCCGTGAAATGGCACACACCTGCATGCCCAGTTGGTTGCGCACGTACTGCACGGCGCTGTGGTCCACGTCCTGGCCATTCTCGGTGGCTTTCTCCTGGCGGTCCAGCGCAATGGCCACTGCATGGGGCGTGGCGCCGGCGGCGCGGATGATGGCGATGGACTCGCGAGCGGCCGTGCCGGCCGACATCACATCGTCCACGATGAGCACCCGGCCCTTGAGAGGCGCGCCCACCAGGGTCCCACCTTCGCCATGGTCCTTGGCCTCCTTGCGGTTGTAGGCAAAGGGCACGTTGCGGCCCAGGCGCGCCAGCTCCACCGCCACGGTGGCAGCCAGCGGAATGCCTTTGTACGCGGGGCCAAACACCATGTCGAATTCGATGCCGCTGGCCAGCAGGGCTTTTGCATAGAATTCCGCGAGCCGGCCGATCTTGCGGCCGTCGTCAAACAGTCCGGCGTTGAAAAAATAGGGGCTCAGGCGCCCGGCTTTGGTCTTGAATTCGCCAAACCGCAGCACGCCCGACTCGACGGCAAAACGGACGAAATCCTGCGCCAGCTGGCCCTGTTCGGGGGTTTGCACGCCAACATCCACCATGGGGAAATCCTTGTTCAAGTTAACCAGCCTCAATCTCAATGGCATCCGCTCGGCCACCAGCAAAGGCGTGGAAAGCTGGATGGCAGCCACGCGGCCGGATTGTATTTGTGTGCAGGAAGTCAAGGCCCAGGCCGCCGACATGGCCAACCGCTTCGAGCGCCTGGCCGACCTGCAGGGGCACTTCCACTTTGCCCAGAAAAAGGGCTATTCGGGCGTCGGCATCTACACGCGGCACGTGCCGTCGGATGTAGTCATTGGCTATGGATCGACCGAGTTCGATGCAGAAGGCCGATACGTCGAGCTGCGTTTTGACACGCCCGCCCGCAAGCTGTCGATCATCAGTGCGTACTTTCCCAGCGGCTCGTCGGGCGAAGAGCGGCAGCAGGCCAAATTCCGCTTTCTGGCGGAGTTCCACCCCCACCTCATGCGCCTGAAGGCAGAGCGCGACTTCATCCTGTGTGGCGACATCAACATTGCGCACCAGCAAATCGACCTCAAAAACTGGCGCAGCAACCAGAAGAACAGTGGTTTTTTGCCCGAAGAACGCGCCTGGATGACAAAGTTGTTGCACACAACTGATGAAGGCGGCGGCATCATAGACGTTTACCGTCAGTTACAACCTACCGCCACCGACACCGCCTACACGTGGTGGAGCAACCGCGGCCAGGCCTATGCCAACAACGTGGGTTGGCGGCTGGACTACCACCTGGCCACCCCTGCGATCGCGGCGCTGGCGCGTGCTGAACATATCTACAAGGGCGAAAAGTTCTCGGACCACGCACCCATCACGGTGGACTACGCACTGACCCTCTGAGCCCTGCCCCAGCCCCTCTGCCCCCGATGACCGACGCCAGCACCTCCGCCCCGCCTCCCGCCCACAGTTTTCGCCCTCAGAGCGCCGAAGCGCTGTGGCGTCAGATCTCCACCCCTCACCCCACAGTGGGCAAGGCGCGGCATCTGGGCGAGGCGCTGGTCCACGCGGGGCTGCTGTCCACGCCGGACCTGGCAGAGGGCCTGCAGGCGCAGCAGGAGGAGCGCGGCAATGGCGTGCAGCGGCCCATCGGCCAGATTCTGGTGGACCGGGGGGCACTCACCCAGGACCAGTTGCGCAGCGTGATTGCCACCTGGCTGGGTGAATACACCGTGCACCCCGGCGACATCACGCCCGAAGCGCCGGCCCTGGCACTCATCCCCCGTGCCGTGGCCGAGCGCGAATCCGTGCTGCCCCTGATCGCACGCGAGGACGCGTTGGTGCTGCTGATGGCGGACCCCTGGGACCGCGTGCTGATCGACGAGATCCGCTTTCTGACCCAGCGGCGGCTGATCCCGCTGCGCGCAGCGCCCGGCACGCTGATGCCCGCCATCCACAAGGCCTACCGCACCCGCCCTGCCGACGCGGGCGGCGCGGCAGCCGGCGCACGCGCCACCTCGCAGGAGTTGCTGACCAACCTGGCCACTGCGTCGCCAGACGCAGACACCGAGCAGGCCGACGTGATCAGCGAGTCGGACAACACCCTGGTGCGGCTCATCAACTCGGTGATTGACGAAGCCATCAGCCACCGTGCGTCGGACATCCACATCGAGACCGAGCCCGCCCCGCACAACGTGCGCGTGCGCCTGCGCATCGATGGCGACCTGGTGCCTTACCTGGAGCTGCCCGCGCGCTACCGCTTTGCGATGGTGGCACGCATCAAGATCATGGCCAGCATGGACATCTCGGAGCACCGCAAACCGCAGGACGGCAAGATCGACTTTGCCCGCTTTGGCGGCCCGCCGGTGGAGCTGCGGGTGGTCACGGTGCCCACCTCGCGCGGACTGGAGGACGTGGTGCTGCGCCTGCTGGCAGGCGCCAAGCCCCTGCCGCTGGAGAACATCGGCCTGAGCCAGCCCAACCTGCTGGCGCTGCGTGCGGTGGTGCAAAAAAGCTATGGCCTGGTGCTGGTGTGTGGCCCCACGGGCTGCGGCAAGACGACCACGCTGCACTCGGTGGTGCGCGACATCAACACCGCAGGCCGCAAGATCTGGACGGCCGAAGACCCCATCGAGATCACGCAGGAGGGCCTGCGCCAGGTGCAGGTGAACCCACGCATCGGCTGGACCTTTGCCGCCGCCATGCGCACCTTTTTGCGCGCTGATCCGGACGTGATCATGATCGGCGAGATGCGCGACGAGGAGACGGCGCGCATCGCCATCGAGGCCTCGCTCACCGGGCACCTGGTGCTGTCCACCCTGCACACCAACTCCGCGCCCGAGAGTATTGCGCGCCTGCTCGAAATTGGCCTCGACCCCTTCAACTTCTCGGACTCGCTGCTGGCCATCCTGGCGCAGCGCCTGGTGCGGCGCCTGTGCACCGCCTGCCGCGAGCCGCGTGTGGCCGACGACGACATGCTGGCGGGCCTGGCGTCGCAGTACCTGGAGAGTGGCACACATAACACCGCTGAGGCGCGCCAGGCGCAGATCGGACGCTGGCGCCAGCAATACGGCGGCGCCCAGGGCGAGCTGCGGATGTGGCGCCCCGTGGGGTGCGCCAAATGCGAAGGCCACGGCTACCACGGTCGCCTGGGCATCCACGAGCTGATGATGAGTGACGAAGCCATTCGCCAGCACATCCGCCACCGGGCCCCGGCTTCGGACATCCGGCACTCTGCGCTCACCGCCGGCATGCTCACCCTGCGCCAGGACGGCATCGAAAAAGTCCTGCAGGGCCTGACCGACATGAGCGAAGTGGTGGCGGCGACCAACCTGTAGCCTTCAGCCCCAACAGTCACCCACAAGCCCCCAAAAACCGTCAACAATTGTCAAAACCACCCATCTCGCGGCAATTTCCCGTTGGACGGCAGTCGGTTTTCCTGCTTTCACAGGCATAGTCAAGCCGTGCCAGCTGCCGCACCTGGAGCCATTCCAGTCCCCTGCGCGCTGGCTGGATGTGAAAGTGGTGACGATGTTGTTCCGATTCCTGGCTGCCCTGCAGGCCCGCACAGACGCCACCCTGGTGGCCCTGCTCGGACCTTTGAGCCTGTGCCTGCCGCTGTGGGCCCACCCCGCCCCGCTGTGCCCAGCCCCCCAGGGCCGCAGCGTGCTGCAACTGCAGCCTGCCGGCGACGGCCAGGCGCAGGCCTGCGACCTGCAGGCCCTGGAGCGACTCCCAGCGCAAGACATCACCACCGCCCTGCCCCCCGCGCTGGGTATGGCGGGTACACACCGCTGGACCGGTGTGCCGCTGCGCCACCTGGTGGAGCAGCTCGGGGGCGGCGAACGCAGCCGCATCGTGCTGATGGCCCTGAACGACTATGCCGTCGCGATCCCCTGGAGCGACCTGCTTCGCTACAACCCCGTGCTGGCCTACCGGCGCGACGGCCAGCGCATGGGCATCCGCGACAAGGGGCCACTGATCCTGATCTACCCGTTTGATGCCCACCCCGCTCTGCAGCAGGGCCAGGACTACGT
Source organism: Acidovorax sp. K2F (assembly GCF_025246485.1). Taxonomy (NCBI): domain Bacteria; kingdom Pseudomonadati; phylum Pseudomonadota; class Betaproteobacteria; order Burkholderiales; family Comamonadaceae; genus Acidovorax; species Acidovorax sp. K2F. The sequence continues at coordinate 21,852 of NZ_JAOBSQ010000003.1, read as the reverse complement.
CAACCGCACCATCTGGCAGGTCCATGCTGTCTCCATCCGCTAAGCAGCAGCCCGCCGCCAGCAACACACGCACCACCCACCGGCTGCTGGCCCTGGTGGTGGCCATGGCTTTGGGCACCTCTGCGGCCCTGTGGTGGACGCTGCGCCAGGCCCAGGACCTTGCGCAGCCCCACCAGCAAAACGACCTCTGGTACATCGCCAGCGTGCACAACGAACTGGCGCGGGTGAGTCTGCTGGCGCGCCAGCTGCGGGCCCGGGAGGCCAGCGCGCAAGACCTGGTCGACCGGCTGGACGTGCTGTACAGCACCCTCGACACCAGCGGTCGCGGACCGCGCGTGAGCACCCAGCTGCGCGAGGCACTGCCGGACACCGCACAGGGCCTGGACGGGTTGCGCACTCAGGTGGAGCGCTGGTCGTCGCAGGCCAGCGGCAGCGCCAACGAGCCCGGCAGCACCGCGGCGCGGCGCACGCAGGCGACGGCCGCACCCACCCAGGCGCTGCGCGTGGCCGAAGACATCACCCGCCAGTCCGACGCGCTGCTGGAGCGCCTGCGCCAGGCGGTGGCCACCGTGCACCTGTTCAGCACCCAGCAGACAGACCAGGCGCGCCAGCAGTTGCACCAGCGCTTCATCGTGCTCAGCGTGGTGCTGAGCGCTCTGCTCGTGGGCACCACGCTGCTGATTGCCCGGCTGGTGCAGGATGCACGCGCCGCCAAAGCCGCATCGCGGCAGCTGGCGCAAACCAACCGGGAGCTGGAAGACCGCGTGGCCCGGCGCACGCGCAAGCTCGAAGAAAGCCGCGCGCTGCTGGGCTTCATCCTGGACACCAGCCCCAGCGACGTGCTGCTGGCCGAGGTCGAGAGCGGTCGCGTGCATTTCATCAACCACCGGCTGACCGAGCGCCTGGGGCTCAAAACCGCTCCTCAGACCCTGTTTCTGCCCGACCTGCTGCACGACCCCGACACACGCCAGCGCTTCATGCAGACCCTGGACCAGTACGGGCAGGTCGATGCCATGGAGGCGCAGATCGGCACCCATGCCCCGCGCTGGAGTTCGCTGTCGGCCCGCCTCATCGACGTCGAGGGCCAGCTGGCCCACCTGCTGTGGGGCTTTGACATCAGCACCCACAAGGCCCTGGAAGCCCAGCTGCGCGAACTGGCCACGCGCGATGCGCTCAGCGGCCTGCTGAACCGCCGGGCCTTCATGGAGCGCAGCACCGCCCTGTTCGACCACTGCCGCCGCCATGGACAACCTTGCACCGTGCTGATGATCGACATCGACCACTTCAAGCGCATCAACGACCGGTACGGCCACCAGATGGGCGACACCGCCATCCGCGCCTGTGCCGAGGCCATCGGCCAGGCCCTGCGCGAGGCCGACCTGCTCGGCCGCTTGGGCGGGGAGGAATTTGCCGCGCTGCTGCCCCATGCCAGCGCCGACAGCGCACGCCAGGTGGCCGAGCGCATCCGGGGCGCCATCGCACAGCTGGGCCTGGCGTCGCCTGCAGGGCACCCGGTCACGTTCACCATTTCCATCGGCATGGCTTCCAGCGAGCGCCACCACACAGGCATCGAGCCGCTGATGGCCGATGCCGACGCGGCGCTCTACCTCGCCAAGGCCGCCGGCCGCAACCGGGTGCTGACCCACGAGGCGGCGCACCCCGCACTCTGACCTTAACCAACGACACAACAACCATGAGCCTGCGCCTTTTGATTGTGGATGACAGCCGCATGTCCCGCCTGATCCTGCAGGGCCTGGTGCAACAGGCCCACCCCGACTGGACCATCGTGCATGCCAGCAGCGGCGAAGAAGCCTTGCAGCTGGCGCGCGAGAACCCCGTGGACCTGGTTTCCATGGACTTCAACATGCACGGCATGAACGGCCTGGATGCCGCACTGGCGTTGCGCCAGTTGCTGCCCCGGGTGCCCATTGCCATCCTCACGGCCAATGTGCAGAACGCCGTGCAGGAGCGCATCGAGGAAGCGGGTATGGTGTTCATTGCCAAGCCCATCACCGCCCAAGCCGCCCAACAGCTCATCGCCCTCGCAGGAGCCTGACATGCCCATCCAGCTAGACGCCGAACAGATCGATGCACTGAGCGAGATCTTCAACATCGGCGTGGGCAAGGCCGCCGCAGCCATGGGCAGCCTGCTGCGCGACGAGGTGCTGCTGTCGGTGCCGCATGTCAGCGTGTTCACCGTGAGCGAGGCGGCGCAGCAACTGGGCACCCAGGGCCACCCCATGTATGGCGTGCGCCAGCCGTTTCGCGGCGTGCTCAACGGCGATGCCCTGCTGATCTTTCCAGGCCACCGCAGCCTGGAGATCGTGCGCATCGTCGCCGGGCAGAACGTACCCAGCGAAGACCTGAGCGCCATCGAGCAGGATGCGCTGACCGAGGTGGGCAACGTGATGCTCAACGCCTGCATCGCCGCCTTGTCCGACCTGCTGGGCCACGAGTTCGAACTGAGCCCGCCACGGTTCGACATGGGCGACAGCCGCACCATCCTGGGCACCCGCATCCAGAACCACCTGGTGGTGTTCCTGCACATCCGCTTTGAGCTGCTGAGCAGCCAGATCGAGGGCTTTGTGGTGTTCGTGCTCAACACCACGTCGCTCGAAGGCTTGCGCACCGCCGTGAACCGGCTGCTGGGCCGGCCCGTGGACGCAGACTGAGGCCCCAAGCGGCCGCCAAGGGACGGCGGGCGCTGCACAGGCCCTGTGCGAAACTCGCGGCTGTTGCCTTCCGGCCCTGCCGCCGCCGCGCCAGCCCGCTATCGCCCCCTGGGAGAAAGCAGCCCTGGCCCGATGGGCGATGGGTTTACTGCCTTGTTTGTTGCTAACAGAGTGTGGTCAGACGCCCCAGCCTCGACGAGGCCTCCAGCAGGCACTGCGATATTTCTCACAAGTCAAAGCGTGGCCATTTCGGGAAAGCTTCAGTTTTTGCTAACAAAGAGTGGCTGCAACTACTAGACCGCTCAAAGCAACATCAATATCCAAGTGTCTTCTCGAAAGTCGTTCAGCTGAAGGTACAGCAAAACACCAGACATAGGACACCTTGGACGCCTTTGCCGAGGTGCAACTTGCGAAGCCAAGTCCACTCAGGACAATTCCGAGATAGCTTGCAGCTACCTTGTTTTCCCCACTCGCGGAGATCGGACCCTGTGCCGTGGTCAAGTCTTTTCGGACGCTCCGGTAATGCGGATTTGAAATTCAATGGGCTGCTGCGTGCTGTCCCTCGTACTGGCAATGCCTGCGGCAGGTAATGGCTGAGCACGTACTGCACACGTACGGCAGATATGTGCATTTATTGCACGTCCATTTGATGGTCCTCGATCGCTCTCTCCAGTGAGCCGACCAGGGATCGCGCCTGGGCGAGAGACTGCTCCAGCGAGCTGGTTCGGTCGCTTGAGACCGCAAGTTTGTGACCAAGCTTTCTAAGGCAGTGATTGATGAGCGTCGTTGGAGCGCCTAGTTTCTCGGTCTCATATCGCGATAGACATGTGCGGTCAATGCACAGATCACGCGCAAACTCAGCTTGGCTCTTTGTGCCACGAGCCCATTTGATGAGCTCGCCCTGAGACTCTGGAAACTTAGTGAAAGAAGTCATTGCCGCCGCATAGTTTGGTGCGATAATAGCACCATCAAGCGGTTTCGCGCTCAGACCGCCACTGCTCTAAGATCGATACCGGGAAACACACATGGCACGCGCAGATCAAGTCAAAGCGCTGGTTCGTGCCTTTGCAGGCAACGAGAGCGGGCATTTCTATTCAGTTGCAATGCAGGTTGCCGCAGCTGAGGCGCAGCGTGGCCATGTCAAGCTTGCAGCGGAGCTCAAAGAACTGATCGAAGCGGGACGCAACCAGGTCGCCACCCGAGGCAGCTCGGCTACACGTCCCATGCCCATCGGGCAGCCGAAGGGTGAGCTTGCTGAGCTCCTGACCGTTCACTATCCCCAGGTGCACCTGAACCACATGGTGCTGTCTGCAGAGGTCGAGCAGAAGATCGAACGTGTGCTCAAGGAGCAACGCCAGCATGAGCGCCTTGCGAGCCATGGGCTCACGCCACGTCGCAAACTGCTGCTGGTCGGTCCCCCAGGGACCGGAAAGACCCTGACAGCCAGCGTTCTGGCCACGGAGCTGCGGTTGCCGCTGTTCATCGCGCGCTTCGACAGCCTCATTACAAAGTTCATGGGAGAGAGCGCGTCCAAATTGCGCCTGGTGTTCGAAGCGCTCAAGTCCACCCGGGGTGTCTACCTGTTCGACGAGTTCGACACCCTGGGCCTGCAGCGCGGTGGCCAGCACGATGTGGCCGAGATGCGCCGGACCTTGAACATGTTCCTGCAGCTCATCGAGCAGGACACTTCAGACAGCCTGATCATTGCCGCGACGAACCACGGCCGCTCGCTTGATACAGCGCTGTTTCGCCGATTCGACGATGTAGTGCGCTACGACACACCCACCGCCCATCAGACTGCCGAGCTTCTGCGCAATGCATTGGCCGTTCTCGCATCCCCGTCCCTCGACTACGAAATGCTCTCAGGGTATGCCCATGGACTGTCGCATTCGGACATTATTCGAGCATGCAATGACGCGATGAAGGATGCGGTGCTTGAGCAGCAAAATCACGTTGCCGAAGCACAGGTGATCGAGCACCTGAAAGAGCGCTCAGCCGCCCAGCGCGAATTACTTCCTGGTATTTGACGAAGCTTCCGCTATATTGATTCCAAACCAAGAAGTGTCGAGGGGGCAATATGGCGAATCATTTGCTTGTCAGCGAAGCAACGGAGCGGCGTGATTTTCAGTCGACGCTCAGGGCTTCTTCTGTCATTCCGCTAGCCAGCAGGCAGGTGGCCCATGGGCAGAAGCTCTTGCGCCAACTCGGTGAGCTGAAAGTCAAGGAAGGGCAGCTTCGCGTTGCCCGGGCTGAAGCAGGTCTGGAGCCTGGCACCGGAATGGCCGTCACCCTTCAAGTGGCGAATGGCTGGTCCATCGATTTTCAGAAACAGCTCGAATGGCGGCGCGCCGGCATCGAAGTGCTCAGCGCAAAAGAGGCTGGCAACTCCGAGATCGTCACGCTGCATATTCCCGAAGGCAAGTTTTCGGAATTCGAGAAGCGGATTACCGCCTACCTGAACCCTGACTTGGACACGACCGACAAAAAGGGTGTGACAAAGCCGAAGAACGTCAAACTGGTCAATGCCGTTTCGGATTTCCGCAAGGCTGTGTTTGAGGAGCTGTGGACTGAACTGTCACCGCCACCGGCTCCAGAGACGCTGACTTGGTTTCAGGTCTGGCTACGCCCGACGAAGCCTACCGCGCACCAGACCCGCAATCATTTCGTGGAGGTGGGAAAACGGTTTGGGATCGAAGTGGACCAGGGCTATCTGAGCTTTCCAGATCGTGTCGTGGTGGCAGCCTGGACCACGAGATCCAATCTGGAACGAGCGCTTGAGCTGCTCGACCTGGTTGCGGAGGTCCGAGGGGTGATGCCTCCCTCGGATTTCTTCCTGGCGACACTCAAGCCCTACGAGCAAGTGCCTTGGGTACAGAACCTGGCAGCTCGAACTACCGTCCCTCCCGTGGGGCAGGGACCCCACATCACCCTGCTCGATACCGGAGTGAACTGGCCGCACCCACTGCTTGCACCGTTGCTTGCTCCAGCTGACTGCCATGCCGTGCAAAACCAGTGGCTGTCCAACGACCACGATGGTCACGGCACGGAAATGGCGGGCATTGCGGCCTATGGCGATCTGGCGGGCCCGTTGACGAGTGCTCAGGAAGTCAGAATCCCCCACCGCCTTGAGTCCGTAAAGATACTGCCGCCCGTGGGCGAGAACCCGCCCCGTCTCTACGGCTGGATCATGTCCAAGGCAACCAGCATTGCGGAGACAGCGTTTCCGCAGCGCAGCCGAACCTTCGTGACCATGACGACGGCCGCCGGCCAAGCTGGAATGCCGACCGAGTACTCGGGCACTATCGATAGGCTTGCATTTGGCTACTCGCTCACACCGCAGAACGCCAGCGCGAACCCGGACGCTCGGGGCGAGCCGCGGCTTTTCATCATGTCCGTTGGCAATGTGCCATGGCAGCAATGGAACGACTATCCGACGGTCAATGCCCTATCGCACGCGCAGGACCCCGCTCAGTCATGGAACGCGCTGGTGGTGGGGGCGTGCACAGACCTGGTGACCTACGACACCACCAAGTGGCCCTCTTACACGCCGTTGGCGCCGAAGGGCGGCTTGTCACCGTCGTCAACCACTTCGCTTGGCTGGGCACTCAACTGGCCGAATCGGCCTGATGTCGTTGCCGAAGGCGGCAACGGCAGCAAAGACTCGCGCATGGCAGTACCCAGCGTAGGCCCGGAGAGCCTGCGCGTTTTGACGACACACCATGAGTTCACACGGTCCACGCTGGGCGAGACAGGCGATACGAGTGCGGCCGCAGCGGAAGTTGCGCGCGTGGCCGCGTTGGTCCAAGCGCAGTACCCACAGTACTGGGCAGAAACACGCCGAGGACTGATTGCCCACACAGCCGAGCTGACGCCGGCCATGCTCGCCGATTGGCCGACGGGAACCGCTCGCACCGAACACAAACGGGGCGTCTTGCGTCGTTATGGGCATGGCAAGGTCGACCTCCATGCCGCGCTGACTTCGACCCGGGACAGAGCGACGCTGCTTGTGCAGGAGACGATACAGCCCTACACGTGTAAGGAGGACGGTACGTTGAAGCTGGGACAGCTGTGCCTGCATGCACTGCCATGGCCGGTCGAAGAGCTGCAGCGGCTGCAAGAGACTCCCGTCGAGATGCGGGTGACACTGTCCTACTTCATCGCACCCAATCCCAGCCGCCGTGGGTGGCGCAGCAAGTACCGATATCAGTCCCACGGACTGCGCTTCGCGGTCAAGGGCGCCACCGAGACGCCAGAGCGCTTCAACAACCGTATCAACAAGATCGACCGCGACGCCAGCGATGACGTCGAGTCCGACGTTGGATCCGACCCGGACAAGGACAACTGGTTCTGGGGCGCACAGATGCGCACCAGTGGATCCCTGCACTCCGACACCTGGAAGGGCACCGCGGCCCAGCTTGCGCTGAAATCCCACGTGGCGGTGTTTCCTGTGGGAGGCTGGTGGCGAGATTCAGATGCGGGAGAGGCAACGCAGACCGTGCGCTACAGCCTGCTAGTAACTCTCAAGGTTCACGCGACGGTGGACGTCGATATCTACAATCCGATTGCTGTGAAGATCGGGTTGCCAGTGGAGGTGTTCTAGGGTTTATCGCAATCTCCGGTGGAACGGGGAGATGCTGATCTTTGTGAACGGGACCAAGCTCAACTACGCACCTCCCAGTTGATACTGTGGCTGCTTGTCCATTCCGCAAGCTGCACCAACAGCCAGTCTGGCTATCGAGAATGAGCGAGGCGAACCTTGCCCGCTCCATGTCCCGCAAGGCCTGTTCTCCGGACAACGCAGCGTGCGAGGGCTTCTTTGGTAGGCTGATGAACAAACTGTTCTGTCCTCGGGGCTGGAAGGGCACGATCATCGAATCCGCAGGTACAACGAGAAGCGGATCAAGTTCTCCCTGGGGGCCTCAGCCGTAAGCGTCTAGGGAAGTCATCTTGCGTCCCTCGGGGAAATCGCCAACACAGCCCTTCCCCTGCGCTCAAAGACTTCGATAGGTAGGGTTGCAGCCTCTACTTGCTACTGATTTACCGAAGTATCAAAACCGGGCATGGACTCACCCTGAGCAAGGTGGTCGTAGTGCTTCCAACAACAAGGTGGCGAATTCGGGAGTGGCCATAGGCGCCCATAACCAGAAGCGAGGTTCCTTGCGAGGCAAGCCAGTCGGGTATTGCCTCGTGTGCATCGCCTTGCAGCATCGCCACATTCACCTCGAAACCTGCGGCCTGCAAAACCTGCTGGGCTTCTTCCAGCGACCGACGCGCCTCGCTGTCGTCCGTGCCGCACCTCACGATAGTGCACGGCAGGCCCGCCAGCATGGGGCTGCGCGCCACCGCTTCGACCATCCTGATGGCCGTGGCACTGCCGTCATCGGCGATGGCGAAGTGCGCAGGCTCTGCAAATTCTTCCTTCGTCGCAACCAACACCGGGCACTTTGCTGCCCGCACGACGCGCTCCACGTGGTGGTCCAGATGCAACCTTCCCGCTTTGCTGGCGCGCTGGTGCTCGCCCAGAACCACCAGGCGCGCGTCGGGCTCCATCTCCAGCACCGTGTCCACCACCTCGCCGTGGCGCATGCGCCCATCCACCTGCTGTACCCCTGCGGACCGGGCACGCTCCTGCGCGCTCGCCAGCATCTGGCGCCCAGCCTCCTGGGCCAGTTTGCCGCGTCGGGCATCCAAGTCGCTCAACTGGCCTAGCAGTGCCTCTTGAGCGCCGAGGCCGATAGCGCCGCTGAAATCCGTTACAGCGGCCGCATCGGGATCGCGCTCCAGCACATGCAACAGCTCCAGCGGAACCCCAAGGCGCCGGGCCGACCAGGCGGCCCAGTCGATCACCGCGGGCGTTGTCGTCAGGCCATCGATACAAGCGTAAACCTTCTTCATTGGTGTCTCCTCAGTGCATGAGTTGTTCGACAGCGCCGGGCTTGTCGTGGACGGCGAACCGGTCCACCAGCGTGCTGCTGGCTTCGTCCATGCCGATGACTTCGACCTCCGTACCCTCGCGCCGGAACTTGAGCACCACCTTGTCCAGTGCGCCGACGGCGGTGATGTCCCAGAAGTGTGCACGCGTCACGTCAATGCGGACAAGGGGAACCACTTCCTTGAAGTCGAATGCCGAGAGGAAGGCTTCGGAAGATGCAAAGAACACCTGCCCCACCACCCCGTACACCCGCGTTCGGCCCTCGTCCCCGCTGCTGCGGTCCACACGCAGCACCCGGCCCACCTTGTGCGCAAAGAAGATGCCCGATAGCAGCACTCCCACAAACACTCCCTTGGCCAGGTCGTGTGTTGAGACTGTCACCACCACCGTGGCAATCATCACGATGGACGAGCTGGGCGGATGCTCGCGCAGCTTGCGCACCGAATCCCAGCTGAAGGTGCCGATGCTGACCATGATCATCACGGCCACCAGGGCGGCCATCGGGATCTGGCTCACCCAGCGGCCCAAAAACACAACCATGAGCAGCAATATCACACCAGCAGCAAGCGCCGACAGGCGCCCGCGCCCGCCCGACTTCACGTTGATGACCGATTGGCCGATCATGGCGCAGCCCGCCATGCCGCCGATAAAGCCCGTGGCAATGTTGGCAACGCCCTGGCCCATGCACTCGCGGTTCTTGTTGCTGGGGGTGTCGGTGAGATCGTCCACGATGGAGGCCGTCATCATCGACTCCAGCAAGCCCACCACAGCCAAGGTCATCGAATAGGGCAAGATGATCTTGAGCGTGTCCAGGTTCAGCGGCACGTCGGGCAACAGAAAGACTGGCAGGCTGCTGGGCAACTCGCCCATGTCGCCCACGGTGCGGATATCCAGCCCCATGGCGATGGAGACAGCGGTAAGGACGACGATGGTCACCAGAGGTGAGGGAATCGCCTTGGTGAGGTAGGGCAGGCCGTAGATGATGGCCAGGCCCGCTGCCGTCATGGCGTAAACCACCCAGCTCACGTTTGTGAGCTCGGGCAGCTGAGCCATGAAGATCAGGATGGCAAGCGCATTCACGAAACCCGTGATCACAGAACGCGAGACGAAGCGCATCAGCGCCCCCAGCTTGAGCACGCCCGCCAGGATCTGCAGCACGCCCGTGAGCACTGTGGCCGCAAGCAGGTACTGCAGGCCATGGTCCTTGACCAGTGTGACCATGACCAGCGCCATGGCGCCCGTGGCCGCCGAGATCATGCCTGGCCGGCCGCCGGCAAACGCAATGATCACGCAGATGCTGAACGAGGCGTACAGCCCCACCTTGGGGTCCACCCCCGCGATGATGGAAAACGCGATGGCCTCGGGAATGAGCGCCAGCGCCACGACGATGCCCGCGAGCAGATCGCCCCGGACATTGGCAAACCAGGTTTGCCGGATGGAAGAAAGATTCATGGGAAAAAGGCAACGCCACCGACGACGGCCGATGCGCTGCAGACTACGGAAACAACGAGAGAAATGCGCAGCGCCGAGCCGCCCGAAAGCAGTGACGCACGAAAGAAGAAAGTGAAAGCCCGCTAGAAAAGGGACTTGAAACGCACCAGGCTATGGCGGTGTGACGGAGCAGAAGTAGCCAAGCGGCAGCTCACGGTTCGGAACGAACACCGTGGCTTCGGAGCACTTGGACATGGATTGCAGCACCCAAGTATTGTAGACCGGCAGCGTAGCGCAGGACCTAAGCGAGTGCGGCATCGCTACCAGACTTGGTACTCTACGACCCCCACCTATGGGGAAGAAGCTCCGTCACGCGGTTTGCGCGGTGAGAGGGCAAGCGTTCGAGAATGTCCTTGAGGTAGGCGTAGGGGTCATGCCCATTGAGCTTGGCGGTCTGGATCAACGTCATGATCGCGGCCGCACGCCTGCCGGCGCGAAGGCTTCCGGCAAACAGCCAGTTGTTACGGCCGATGGCTATCGGACGGATCTGGTTCTCGATGTGGTTGTTGTCGATCGGAAGGCGTCCATCGAACACGAAGCGCGTCAGCGCCGCCCAGCGCTTGAGGCTGTAGTCGATGGCGCGCGCGGTGGCCGAACCCTCCGGCACCTTGTGTCTCATCTGCACCATCCAAAGATGAAGCGCTTCGAGTAGCGGTTTGGACCGAGCCTGGCGCCCAAGCAACCGCTCATCAGCGTTTGTGGTGTGCAGGTCCCGCTCGACTTCGTAGATCCTGCCAAACTGCTGAAGGGCACTCTCTGCGATCAAGCTCTTGCTGGCAGCATGCAGATCAAAGAACTTGCGTCTCGCATGGGCCCAGCATCCGACCTCGGTCACACCATGGCCCATCAAGGCCTTGTAGCCAGAGAAGTCGTCGCACACCAGACTGCCTTGCCACCCTTGAAGGAAGGTGCGGGCGTGAATACCGGCACGGCTGTCGCAGAAATCGTAGATCACCGCCCGAGTGTCTTCGAAGGCACCCGGTGCGTACGCCCACAGATAGGCACGATGAGTCTTGCCGATTCCAGGCTTGAGCATCGCGACGGGCGTCTCATCGGCATGGAGCACGGCGTGACTCAACACTTCGTCGCGAAGAGCGTCGACCAAAGGCTGCAGCTGCGCTCCACAGCTGCCAACCCACTGCGCCAGGGTTGAACGCGGAACCGCATAGCCAGCTCGACTGAAAATTGCTTCCTGGCGGTACAGAGGCAGGTGGTCTGCGAACTTGGCCACGAGTACGTGCGCGAGGAGGCCAGACGTTGGGATACCCTTGTCGATGATGTGCGCGGCCACGGGAGCTTGTACTAGCCTCTCACACCTCTTGCAGGCCCACTTGCCGCGGATGTGACGCTCTACCGTGAAAACACCTGGTGTGTAGTCCAGCTTCTCTGCGACGTCCTGCCCAACGCGCCTCATCTGGCAACCGCATTGACACACTGTCGATTGCGGATCGTGCAGGATCTCTCTGCGCGGCAAGCTCGGTGGCAGGTGTTGCCGCTTCGGTTGCAGCTTGGAACGAATGAACGAGGTGGGTGCGGGAGGGGCCTCGCTCTCGCAAGCAAGGTCTTCAATATCCAAGCCGTCGAGGAGACTGAACTGCTCTGCACTGAAGCGTTCCGATTGCGCTGCGAACTTCATTCGCTTGAGCAGTGCGTTCTCGTTCGTGAGCTTGTCTATCAGTGCCTGCTTGTGCTTCACCTCGGCAGCGAGCCGGACAGTGAGCTCGCGCAGCTGCACGGCGCTGAGACCATCCAGGGATTGCAATTGAGCCACCATGGCTTTGTAGTGTGCCGAAAGCCGCGTCACCTCGCATTGTCGATTGCCCGGATTGCAGCCTGTGCGCAGCGTCTCACACGATCGAGATGACACCATCTTCGCCAAGACGTTGCCATGGCAAGCCGAGGACCAAGGCGCTTAACTGGGACTGGCTTACGGAGTACTGATGCGCCCCTCCTGGGGTCGGCCAAACGAAGCGGCCTTGATGCAGTCTTCGAGAGCAAAGCCAGATGCCGATGCCATCGTGGACGAGCACCTTCAACCGGTTGCCACGTTTGTTGGCAAAGAGGTAGGCATGGTGGGGATGTGCGGATCCGAAGACGATGACCACGCGCGCCAACACTGACTCAATGCCTGCGCGCATATCTATCGGGGCAACCGCTAGCCAGGCCGAATCGATGCGGATCATCGCAGCCAATCGCGCAACCACGCGGCGCAAGACGAGGCGCTGTCCATCGGCCAGTGGATGGAGACCGCAGCCGAACCGCGACGAACTTCAATATGGATTGCCGCCCCAGTTTGCGCTGTGCCTGGCGGGCAGGCCTGGGGAGGCTCAGCCTCAATGACAGCAGCGGCAGGTAGTTGAAGTGGGATGAACTGCGGCGAAGTGACCTGACCAGCATCGCCCAAATTGTGCTGCCGTTCTTCACGAATCCAGCGATGGACCATGTTGGGATTTAGACCGTGGCTGAGCGCCACGCCCGCTACTGAGGCACCCTCCTGGGAACATTGCTGCAGCACCAAGGCCTTCATCTGCTTGCTGTACTCCCGACGCTTCGGGACTTCAAGTGTCGACTCTCTTTGCATCGTGTCCACGATCTCCTTCGTGGACACGATGCCCTACCTCTCGCCATTGCTCAAGATGGGATCACCGTTCGCTTACCCTCAGCCCGATCGAATACAGGGTGAGTCTTGGACTTGCGGCATAAAAACAGTCCAAGTTTTTATCCGCACTCCCCTCTGCGGTTTAGCTGGTCAAGATTGCATCGGCACCAACATATTAATGTGCTGATCATCTTCACGCTTCCTCCTAGCCGCGGGCTAAGCCCCGCCGTCACCAGCCGAAACGGCTCCGTTTTTGCGCGAGCACGAAGGCCCTGATGGAAGCGTTGAGGACATCTTCCGCGGGCAAACCTGGGGCGTTCTTCACCCCGGATTCATAGAAGCTGGCCAACCCGTATGCTCCGAAGACACTTACTGGTTGAATTCCGGACACAAGGGACCGCCAAATCTCTTCCGGCTTAGCACCAATGCAGTCACATGCCTTCTGAAAGCAATCGACGCCCCAAAAACTCGTAAACATCTTCACCAGATCAGGACCCAGTGCCGCGGATAGGTTTGCGAATCGTTCAAGTGCGATAAGAAGCCGATCTGGCCGCACCTCAGGAGCCCTACCTAACAAACCACGCATCACGATATCAGAGAAAGCTGCATACCCCGGAGATCTGTCATGGCCCATAGCGAGCCCTTTTTCCGAGTGACAACCGCGGCAGCGGCCCGGCAATATTCCCCGTCGGCTATCGCCAAAATCATATTCTTTGCCGCAATCACCGCAAGCAGTTTCGAGAAGAAGATCGTGAGTGGAGCATGTTCGGATGCCTGGGATCTGATGCAGAACACGGGCAAAAGCCAGTCCATATTGAAAACGGTCAGCCTCAACACATGATCGACAGATTCGAAACTTTGTGGTCGCACGGTACGTCATCGCCTTCACCTCATCCAGCACCGCCGCAGCCGGTTCTCGTACATTAAGCTTCGAAAGCAGCGCCTTCTCCCGGTCCTCTGTTAGCGTTGAAACAATGAGAGGTAGGCTGGTGAATTTCATTGCCGCCCACAAGGCGGTGCGACGCCCCTCAAGCAGCTGTGACGCTACTGCCTGAGCTTCCGAAATGTTAGAGCGCGTAGCCAGTGATGAGCAAAAATTGCCGCGTAGATACAGCATTGCATTTACAACTGATCGCAGTGTGCATCCGTCCGGCACCGCCGGCATCATCGCAGCCGCCAGTGTCGGCTCACTGCAGCGAGCTCTGGACTAGCTCTCACCCAATGGCGAACGGTACTCCCAGTCACGCCGATGATCCTCCCCGCTTGCCTTGAATTTCTTGCTTTTGCGAACGCATCAAGCACTGAGATTGGAATGCTTTCCATCTGAGACCAAAGGTGGAGCTGGTGGTCCACCATACTTTTTGCATGCGCAAAAAAACCCTCTATCGGTGACCACGCACGTTCCTGAAAGTAGGCGAGCAGGAACGCCCACTTCATTGGATTTCTTTCTGAACGCCTAGACCGCAGAATGTCGGTGATCCAGAATTCTGGAAACGCTACCTGTTCAGGTTGTACACGTCTGCACCACCCGGCCAAGGCAGAGCTTTGCCAATCTGAGTGAACTGCATGGGGATCCAAGCGCTTCACGTCCAGGGCGCCATAGCTCTCGCACACCACGATTTGCCCGCGCGCACGCAGGATGTCGGCATCCAGAACACCACTTTCGACGATGTACCGCGCAGCCACAGCGACGGAGCGCAGCGCCACAAACTCTGCTCCAGAAGCAATATCAATTTCCCGACTGTCGTCAGTACCAGGCAGAGACCAACTTTGCCGCTTGCCAATATGTTCGACGAGTGGTTGCCCATGCTCAGTACACACAACAACCCCGGGTAATTGATGGCTCATTCGCCAAAGCGCGATACCCAAAGAACTGCGATGCCGACTAGCGCACTTTGGGCAGTAGCGCAGGCTCAGAGGAATTCCTGATTTGGCGCTCACCACGAATGATGGCGGTATCTCACCGGTTTCGACACGCCGTCGATCCTCAGGCCGAGCAAGTGCCAGGAACGATCCAACGATCGTTCTGCCTCGCACAACCGCAAAGGGATGTCCCAATGTCGTACCAGTGACCGCGCTGAAATGGCCGAATGGGTTCGGCGAAATCCAGACCTTCGCCGCACTCGGCACACCGAACAATGCATTGCCCGAGCTTCGTGTTCGATTCATCGTCAATCGATGCCATCGACAGCACCACGAGTACAGCGTCTCATCTTCTGCCCATGATTGGACTATCGGAAGCCGTTGAGGAGTGCAGAGAGTTTCGTCAGACATTGGACGGTGGAGCCGAACCTTTTCCGGCTCGTCTTAGCCGCTCACGCTCCCAAATTTCCGCCAGATACGCTACTGGCTGATCAGTAAACTTCTGAGCGAGAGCTTTGAGGTCCTTGTTCTTGTACGCATCAATGAGCTCATGCATACCCACTATTGAAGGTGACCAGAATGCCGCGTCGAGGTGGGCCGTCGTTACGCAAGTGGATCCACCCATCACTGCTTCGATCAGCGTTTCCCGCCGATAGATACTTAAGACATCCGGGATGCCCCCAGTCCTGTCATACAACAATTGCTCCAGGTTAGATATTTTTTGGTCCGCTGCAGGAAGGGGGTTCCATCCCCAAACTCCCGGCACGAGGTCCAGCGCCCAATCCTCATCAATATCATCGTATGCAGGTGCGAAGTCGAACCGACCTGCATTCGTAAGCCGACGTAGATCTTGCGAGAAGCTCATGATGTGCTCGAAAGACATCGGATTTCCAACCAACACGAGCGGGATGCCGGCATTGAGAATCTTCAGAAAGACTGTGGAAAACTCGCTGCCCAAAACCTCCGATTTCACATTTCGATTCTGAACCTCCTCAAGTATGAGGAGTCCACAGCGATGAACGGCAAGCAAGGTAAGAACCTTCACCAAAAGCTGTTCCTGAGTCAGCTGCTTGGTAAGTTCTTTTGTGTAGGATGTTCCGAGCGCCTCGTCGATTTTCCAGACGATATTGATGAAAAGCCCTTTGCGGCTCGAATCCGCCGGCATTGGAACGCGCAGGTACACCAGTTGCTGCAAGTATTCCCATCCGCACTCTGTATTTGCCTTATGTTCGACACATTGAGGTAACAGGCGAAGAAACGCGTCGCATGAATGCGTTTTGGAGCAACCGGTTGGACCTCTGACTATTGCGCCAACTGCGCCGCCTCCCAGCCAGGGAATTTGGTCTAGATTCCGTTCATTTACGCGGTCGCCAAACATTGGCAACTCAAAAAGATACTTACGATTCGCAGCCGCCCGTGGATCACGACGTCGCAGGCTCGCAATCATCATGGCACTGAGCTTCAGAGCCAATCTAATTGACATGCGGGTTGGAATGAAGAGCTGATCAATACAATGGATCGAACTTTCTGTTAAGCGCCCTCCATTCTTAGACTGCATGACGAGCGGGTCGAAGTAGAGAACCTCGGCCCATTCCAAAAACGTTCTTTCAGGCAGCAGTGACCCGAGCAATGGATTCCCGTCGTCCGAGTTGAAGAGGGACTGCTGATGCGCTTTACTGTTCACCTTCTTCTAGCCCTTCTCGACGCAGCCATCAGGTCAGCGGTGACACTCACAACCAGTGGAGTGGGAGGCGGAACCCTCACGAACTTACTGTGCTCAGCCGTCGTTTGCGACGCTTGACCATCACCAATCCCCAGTCTCATCATTCGATTCAACTCCAGTTCGGTTTCACGGTTTTTGCGTTTCTCATAGCTTCTTCCATCAGGCACTTCGCCAGCCGAAGCGAGCACCATAGACTTCTTCTTGGCTGCTCGCGAGGCCTTGTTCTGCTCACGATTACCCGCGTAGAGTTGTGCATCCGATGAATCGAGGGAGCTACGCATGTCGGTGACGGTCGCCAAGTCGTCGTCAGTCATCAGCAAATACTCGAACAACGGCAGTTCATTCACAAGCGGATCGCTCGACTTACGATGGAGTTGTTGAAGCTTGTTGTCTTTGGAGACATAGCAAACAGCAAGATTTTGTGGGTCAAGTTGCACTTCGCACGGAAGACTCTTTCGACCCGCTCGCTCGCTCAAACCTGATGCTCTCAGCCACTCACTTGCATACACCAGATTGGGGATGAGTCGTCGGTCGTCCCGAGGATCAAACACGTGGATGCCGTCCCGTCGGACCACGCCTTTCAACTTGGGGAGACATTGCGTCAACAATGTGTCAAGGTGCGTTGGTTCGCTTGCCGCATAACCCTTCGAAAGCAGCCATTCATAAATTGCACGACGTGTAGGCTTCACCTCGTCTTGGCGCATCTCCACAGTTAGGAGGTGGTCCACAGGTTCTTCGTTGTTGTGGCGAAGGATTGCCTTGATAACAAACGGCATGTTCTCGTCAAAGGTCCTGCAAGCGTCTTGTTCTCTACGAGGCTCGCCACGCTCTCGTCGGCGGCCTTGTGTGGAACCGGCAGCGTGATGGTCAACAATTCGATGCAATGAATGGTGCGAACTCTCGGGGCCGGACTTCATATCTCCAGCATAGGAACGCACAAACTCGCTTGCGACCTCAGAGGCACTCATAGTCGAAATGCCCTTTTCACTTTTCAGTTCGCCGTTGTCGGCCCTAATGCGTTTAGGCAATCGCGAAAGCCACTCTTTCTCGGTGATGTGAATGCCATATCGAGCACAGAAATCGACCTTCGAACTAACGCAGTTAAGGAGCGCAAGCAGTGAAGTCAACGTGCTGGGATATTCATACCCGCAGTAGACACCCAGGATGTAGCCGCACCAAGCTTCTACGACGATGGTCCGATATGTCGACGGAAGGACCCGTAACCTGTTGATGCTGGATACGGGGGTCTGGTCTTCGCTCGTACTGTCGATCACCGCCACCTGGGCCAAAGCGTATATGCCATCCGTGGCGCGCCCGATCAGTGCTCGCTTCGTCAACCGATGGACTTGCTCGCCCATATTTACTCTTGAAGCGGACCAGCCCAGCAATTCCGCCGCCCATCGAAACTGCGCTAAGGTCGGACGCTGGTGAGGCGGCGTCAGAAAGTATTGGTTCTTATACGAGCCATTTGTCGGTTCTGAACCCGGCCAGTATTGGTGACAAGTCAGGAGGTATGCTGCCTTGACAGACACACCTTTCTTCTTGTAAGCCTTCCAACCTCTGGAAAGCTTATCCCGATCTACCTCTGTGATGACGTATTCGGGCTCGGCATCCTTGCGATTACTTTTGGCACTAGGCCTACCTGTTTTGACTGAAGGATACTTTCTGCTACCTCGCGCCCCTACGTCAGCCCAATTGGGAAGAAGCGCATTGGGGTGACCGCAACCGTATAAGTAGCGACGCATTGCCTGAACGATCACGCGACCGTCAATCACACCAGTTTTTTGTACGTGGGCTCGCACCTGCGCATTAAGCAATCCCAGTTCGAGAAGCTCGTACTCACCGAACTCACTCAGTATGGGAGCAATCAATGCCTTCTTTGCATCCCTATGCGCCCGCCACTCAGGCAGGTTTCGCCGGGTCTTGTCCAACGAAATGCATGTCTCCGCGAGTTGTTCATCAGTCAAAAGCCACTCGGCCGGTGGTACAAATTCGACCAGCGTGACTTCAGCACCGCCGCCCAGCTGCGGGATTTGTAATCTCTTCAATTTCTTGGGTGCGAGAAGCCGCCGGTCCCCTCCATTTTTGGAGTCACGCTTCTTGGTCGGCAATGGTATGTAGATGACATCGTCGCAATCACGACAGTCGTAGACAATGCGCCCGAGATCGTAGAAGTCCGCCGATAGATGAACTCGTATGAGCTTACCTTTGAGAAGCTCACGCATGCTCAACTCCCAAAAGCGCCATGCTCAGCGAACGCTTGAGCTTGTTCTCATCACGCTTCAGGGGCCGCGACATGACAATAGGGCGGGAGAAGTCCAAGTCAATGTGGCCCAACCAGGCCGCGGTTCGAAAGATGACTTCCACCAAGTGATCTGGAACCTTTGCCTTCTGCGCGGCAAAGTGTTTTGCAATGGACAGCGAGTCTGCGGCGACGCACATGAAGTGTTCGCTGAACTCTCGCATCGGTCCCACAATCGCCGGGTTCAACATCTCAGATCGAAGGGGTCTGAACCAATCCAACTGACCGATTAGATGGGCGCTGAAAAGCCTTCCATCCACCAGCACGTGCCGCGCACCCACGGCAGCGCTGTAGAGCCGCTCCATTTCGATCCGCTCAAGAATTCGCTCACGATTCGCAGCCTCAGTCAGTACGGCCCAAGGCTTGCAGCTCCAATGCACGAGCGAAGAGGACGCCCACATGCCCGTCGACAGCGTGAAGTCGATGGTGGCGACGAACGGCACGTTTGTACCTGGATAGACACCGTGTTTGATGCCCGCAGACTTGGCTATTTCCAAGAGGCCTGGCGCTTGGGGGAAGGCCCGGTCCAGGTCAGGATGACGACCCGTTCCGGGGTGTGGATGTTCCCATGGCCAAAACGGGTGCTGCTCGCGAATTTCATTGCACCGGAGCCAGAGCGCTACATTCGCAGCCGCGTGCTCAAGTCCTGATAGCAGGTTGAGCGATCGCGTGTAGACCGGTGAGGTCATGCAATGCAAGTTAGAGACGGGGGAACTAAGCTTGCGGCGGATACGAATCCAAGCCTGATAGTTTTCGTCACGGCCTGAGCCATAGCCTGCAGCTAGAAGGCGCTTCACCTTGGCCTCCGTCATTGTTCGGCTCATCTTGCATTGCCTGACACAGCTGCCGCGTTTCCACTTGCTCTGTGACCCTCCGTGCCATGTCTCGACGAGGCTGGCTTCCCATCTGCGACGTGGAAAGAGCCACAGCCTGAACCCTTGGGAAAAATGGAGATCGCGGTATGCCTTCCCGCTGCGTTTTGAAGTTGAGGAAGCGACGCACGCCCTGAGGGGGTGCAAAAAAGCAGCTTGTCGTTTGAGACGCAGCCGCCCCTTGTTGGGACTTGCATAAGAACTCCGAATGGTCTATCAATGAAAACCCAAGAATTTCTTGGGTGTGTTCATCCAGCCCAGCCCGAATCGCTTGACAGGGGGCGGGTATTCGGTTCATACTGCAGTTGTTATTCCGCCAAGAAAAACACTGCAGTTGAACTGCGCGAAAAAGCCTGATTTATTTCAGGCTTTTTCGTATCTGGACAATTTAATTCAATCTAGCATCAGCTCATGTACCGCCCTTGAGATTTGATTACACTTTGGAAAAGGTGTCTGCGAGAGATCATTCAGGCTGCGCGCCTGCACCCAAATTGGCAGCACTAGACTTGCTTTGAGCTTCAAGCAGCTTTTGCTTGATGGCTAATGCGCTCCCTCGGTTTCCCTTGAGTCGACCGGAGACAACCCCATAGACCAGATCTTTCGCAAAACCATGGGCTAGCGCCCATTCTCCTATGGTCGTCTTTGAGTCTGTGAACCATTGCCGGGAAGGCGTATGTTGCATTTTTCAGGGCTTCGCGAAATCCTAATTTGATCAAATCATAATCGCTCCCCGGGGCTTTCGGCAAGGCTCTAGATAATATTTTCGGAGAGCAATTCTGGCTCTGCGACATGCCAACATTAATTAATTGCGAAACTAACTTCATTTTTTGAAAATTCTCAAAAAACCGTCGTAACGCTTTTTGAAATTTATTTAAATCATATTGAGTCGTTACCACCCAGGCTATACCAGAGCTTGAGAAATTTGCCTTTGCAGCTCTCGCAACGCAGCGGAACTGAAGCCTACTGACCCACGGCTATCGCAGCACCAGCACCTGCGGGTGTTCACTCTCTGGAGAGCAGCCCTGCCGAAGGAGTCTCACGTGTCCGTCATTGGCGGGCTCGATACCACCCCAACGCGAGAAAGTCCCAACGAATGAGCGACCTACACGCTTCACGCTTGCCATAGTCATTGGCAGGCATGAAAAGGCCGCATTCAGTGCGATGTTGGAATATGCCAAAATCGCATTGAATGCTTGCAGTTTTCGCCGCGTAGCATGCAGAGAAAGCAGCTTTTGGCCCACGTACTCGGAGATTCCATGAGTCGATGCGATCAACAGATGAGATCTAGGGATGTTCTGGGGAGTGCTGGGCCGATGACTTTCACGGCGACCAATGCGCGGTTTTTGATGACCTTCAAATACGACGGGACACACCTGTGGTCGGCCGAAATCAAAGCATCCAGGGATGGGGGCACCACGCGCGACTTCACGAACATCTTGTTCATGGAGACCGATACAACAGCCAGTATCTTTGGAATTGAGGTCAACGACGAGGTACGGGACATCCGCCCCGTTGAGCTGGGAGAACCACAGCAGGCATTCATCCAGTTCCTTCGGCAGGAATCTGCCCGAGATTCAATCCTGCTTGGCCCGTTACAGAACCTTTTCTCTGGCCGCGAGTATTCTTGCGAACTGAAGGCCACCGCTTCTTATCTGGCGCTGCGAGAGTCCTACCTGCAGGCTGGCGTTGGCTTCTACGACGCCGAAGGCATCTACAACCGGTTGGCGATTGTTCCGGAGGACTGCTGACCTGTTCAGCGATACGGCACTTGGCTCAGACGTCTTGTCCAATGCCCCGATGGAGACCACAATGATCGCGCAGCAGATACACAAAACTTCACCTGTCGCCTGCACCCGTTGCGACTGGTTGGGTACGCTGGATCTCACAGCCCAGGGAGCGCGCTGCGCCGTGTGCGGCGCAATCGTGAATCCGTTGCGACAGAAGGGCTTGGACAACTTACGCACGCACTACCGCCTCCTCCTGAAGATGGGCCACCACATTGACTGGACGCTGGAGCGGCGAGCGAAAGAACAAGAGCGGCTGGAACGATTCTTCGGCGCCATCGACGAGCCGCTGCGCGGCCCCCAAAATGCACGCGGAAAGATCAATAGCGCGGAGTGATGCTTACGTCGAAACACGTCAATGAGTCTGGCTGACCTAGAGTCGAAATACCCGAAGATCTACACCCACTGCCATCCCAGAGGTGGTCCAGGGTGGGTGGCCCTACTGGACGTGCTGCTGGGGCACCTGCAAGCACAGGCGAATGCGGGCGGAATACAGGCAAGAGCGCTGCAGACGTGAGAAGTGGGGCCGACTAAGTTTGCGGTTTCATCCGCTTGATCCTGAGGATATGGCGGTGGTTGCTCGAACAGAACAACTGTCCGCTCAGACCTGCGAG
>NZ_JAOBSQ010000029.1:0-80003 GCF_025246485.1 Acidovorax sp. K2F | reverse complement strand
CCATCTGCCGCAGCACCCAAGCACCACCACAAACCACCCCATCGACCCCAACACTTTTGCACTCAGGCCTCAGTAGCGAAGCCCTCAACTATAGCACGACTTTCAGGACTGGCAAGAAAAATCAAACTCGCCATTTCTCTAGCAGCTTCTCCGGGCTCAGGCTGTCGTAGCCCTCAAAGGGCTGATGGATCCAGGGATTGCTTGGCAAAAACTCCACGGAGTAATCTGGAGAAAACGTTGATAGACCCTTCGTCCAGATCACGGCGCTACGTAGCTCGGTAATGGGCGCGTAATTGGTCTTGAGCATGTTGATCACCGCGTGCAAGGTGTGCCCTGAGTCAGCCAGATCATCGACCAAGAGCACGCGCCCTGCAATTTCACCCTTGGGCGTGGTGATAAAGCGTGCAATATCAAGATGTCCTTGCACCGTTCCTGCCTCGGCTCGGTAGGAGCTCGTAGACATGATGGCTAACGGCTTGTCAAAGATCCGACTGAGGATGTCACCTGGGCGCAACCCACCGCGCGCGAGACAGAGAATGGTATCGAACTCCCAACCCGACTGATGAACTTTCAGCGCCAACTTTTCGATGAGGCTGTGGTACTCGTCATAGCTGACATAGAGGTGTTTTCCGTCTTCGGTCAACATAGTGGATGATTCCTGAACAATTGGCGTTTACTTGATGACAGCAGGGCAAACTACAGGTCAGACAGCGACGTAAGGATGGCGCATCATGATCGTATGGTCGCGATCAGGACTGGTTGAGATCATGTCGATCGGAACCCCTGTCACTTCTTCAATGCGCTCAAGATAGCGGCGCGCACTTTCGGGCAGTTTGTCGTACTCGGTCACCCCGACGGTGGAATCACTCCAGCCAGGGAGCGTTTCATAAATTGGCGTGCACCGAGCGATGTCCTCTGCGCCCATGGGAAGCAAATCAATACGCTGACCGTCGAGTTCGTAGCCCGTGCACAGCAACAACTCGTTCAACCCGTCCAGCACATCCAGCTTGGTGATGCAAAGGCCAGTAAGACCATTGACTTGAGCGCTGCGCTTCAACAAAGCTGCATCAAACCAGCCACAGCGACGGCTACGCCCCGTTGTCACTCCCTTTTCAGCGCCCACCGTGCTCATGTGATAACCGGGCGTACCAGGCACTTCCCAATCCAACTCTGTAGGGAAAGGCCCGCCACCCACACGGGTGCAATACGCCTTGGTGATACCGAGGATGTAATGAAGCATGCCCGGACCCACGCCAGATCCCGCAGCAGCGTTCCCCGCCACGCAGTTACTGGAGGTGACATACGGGTATGTGCCATGGTCTACATCCAGCAGGGTCCCTTGAGCGCCCTCAAAGAGAAGATTGGCCCCCGCGCGATTGGCCTCATTGAGTTCACGCGACACATCAGTCATCATAGGCTTCAGCAACTCTGCATGGCGCATGGCTTCGGCGTACACGACATCAAACTGCACCTTGCCATCCTGGATGTATGGCTTCAGCGCATCGCCAAAAACGAACTTTGCAGAGCCCAGGTACGTGGTCAGTACATGGTTATGCAAATCCAGTAATTCGCGCAGCTTGGAAGCAAATCGCTCAGGGTACTTCAAGTCCTGTACGCGCAAGGCACGACGGGCAATCTTGTCCTCGTAAGCAGGACCAATGCCACGGCCGGTGGTACCAATCTTCTCAGCCCCGCCCTGCTCTCGGGCCGCCTCACGCGCAACATCAATTGCCGCGTGGAAAGGCAGGATCAGCGGGCAAGCCTCACTGATACGCAGGCGCGAACGAACCTCGACACCGGCTTTCTCAAGCCCCTCAATTTCCTCAAACAACTTCGCTGCAGAAAGTACCACGCCATTGCCGATGTAGCACTTGACCCCAGGGCGCATGATGCCGCTCGGGATCAAATGCAGCGCCGTCTTCACACCATTGATCACCAGTGTGTGGCCAGCGTTGTGCCCCCCTTGGAAACGCACAACCCCTTGAGCGCTCTCCGTCAGCCAATCGACCAACTTGCCTTTGCCTTCGTCGCCCCACTGGGTACCGACCACCACTACGTTGCGACCTTTGGTTGCTTTCATCTCAAACCCAATTCAAATGACAATTGCTCAAACAGCCTGCACGACCCAACGGCCCGCAACCTGAACCAGTTCACGATCACAGTGGAACTCATCCACCTCACTCTCGTGCCCTGGCAAAACACACACCACTGTTTCCCCGGCGGACCGAAGCTCTCCAATCGCAGCATTCACATCCGCGGCCTCGCCCCAAGGAGCACGAATGGCGGCTTTCAGCGCACGGGGGGGCACCACGCCAACCACCTGCTTGATGTCCAAACTGAATCCCGCCGCAGGACGATTTCGGCCAAACACTGCCCCCACCTCGTCGTACCGGCCGCCGCGCACCAGGGCATCGCTGGCACCGGGCGCATAGATCGCGAAGCGCGCACCGCTGTAGTAGGCATATCCACGCAAATCAGCCAAGTCGAAAGTTACAGAGGCTCCGTCAAGACGCGACGCCAACCACTTCAAATTTGATAGCACTTGAGACACACCAGAAATGCGCTTCAGCGCATTTTTAGCCTCAGCCAGAACAGCAGAGTCTCCATATAACTGGACAAGAGCAAGAAGGCCTTGCCGAGAATCTTCAGGAAAGCCGCGCGTCAAGACTGTCAACTCTCCCGCATCCTTGGCCGCCAAAGCAGAATGAATGCCGCTGAGCAGTTGAGGGCTCACGCTCACACCAGCCAACAGGCTGCGGACGATACGCACGTCCGCAAGATCAATGGTTGTGTCGCGTACATTGGCAACTCGCAAACACTCCCGAGCTAACTGCAAAGCCTCAAGGTCGGCCTCCAGCCCGGTATGCCCATAGATTTCGGCACCAAACTGAAGAGGCTCGCGGGTGGCATGCGGGCGGTCAGGACGCGTGTGCAACACAGGACCACAGTAGCAAAGACGTGTCACACCTTTGCGATTGAGCAAATGCGCATCAATGCGAGCAACCTGCGGAGTCGTATCAGCTCGCAGCCCCATGGAACGACCAGATAGCTGATCCACCAGTTTGAAGGTTTGCAGATCCAGCGCTTCGCCAGTGCCCGTAAGGAGAGATTCCAGATGCTCCAACAGCGGGGGCATCACTAACTCATAACCATAACAGCGGGCTGTATCAAGCAGCCCGCGACGCAATTCTTCGATGTGCCGCGCTTCAGACGGCAAGACATCGGCAATGTGATCCGGAAGGACCCAAGCAGACATGGAGAAAAGGGGAGGCTGTTAAAACCGTGATTCTACCGGGACCGGGCAAGACTCCCCAAGGAATCTCCTAGTCGAGGGGTGTGACAGCGTTCAGAAACAAAGCATCAGAAGACCTGCAGCAAGGGCCAACGTTGCGAAAAAGCGTATTTGGCCATCCTGCAATTGAGCGATCTGCGCAACCGTACGTTTCCAGACCTGGGGGGACAAAAAAGGCAAAAAACCCTCAATTACCAGGACCAAGGCAAATGCCGTCCAAAGACTGTCCCACATCATTCACCTCTCACAACCAGCGCCACTTGTTTACTTGCGTGGAGCAACATGCGCCGATGCAGAAGCTGAGCCGCGAAAGACCTTGAAGAAGTCAGAGGACGATGGGTCCAGCACCATGACATCACTTTTCTTATTGAAACTGCCCTTGTACGCCTCGAGACTGCGATAAAACTGGGCAAATTGAGGATCTTTGCCAAACGCTTCGGCGTAGATGCGGGCAGCTTCCGCGTCGCCCTCACCTTTCAGCTTTTGAGCATCCCGATAGGCATTGGCGATTGTGATCTCGCGCTGACGATCTGCGTCTGCACGAATCTTTTCGCCTTCTGCAGCACCTGTAGAGCGCAACTCATTGGCCACGCGCTTTCGCTCCGCTTCCATGCGCCGGTACACAGATTCAGTGATGGCTTCCACGTAATCAACACGGGTAATACGCACATCCACCACATCAACCCCCCAGGGCTTGGAACCACGAACTGTCTCCAAGACTTCGCGCTTGACATCAGCCATCAGCGCTTCGCGTTTGAGTGAGAGCAGCTCTTTCACCGTGCGCTTGTTGATTTCCTCCTGGAAAGCATTGCGAACCACCCGATTGAGCTGCATGGCACCCGCCGTCTCATCCAGCCCAACGTTGCGAATGTACTCAGTGGGCTCGGAAATGCGCCAGCGCACATACCAGTCGATAACGACACGCTGCTTTTCAGCAGTCAACATGGGCTCGGTGTCCGTGCTGTCCAAGGTCAGCAAACGCTTGTCTATGTAGGTGACGTTCTGAAATGGAGGAGGCAGCTTGAAATTGAGGCCAGGCTCCGTGATCACTTCTTTGATCTGACCCAGCGCATACAACACTCCAAACTGCCGCTGGTCCACAACAAAAAGCATGGAGCTCATGAGAGCAAGCACCACCAGAAGGGTAGATGCGATAAAACCGACTCTGTTCACGAACTACTCCTAGCGGGATTCACGTTCACGGGTGCGGCTGGTGTCGCGCGCGCGAGCGTCATTCGAAAAGGTTGGTGCGGGCGTTGCTGGTGACACCGCTGGAGGCGAGCTGGTGGCCGCAGGGGCATCCAGCGCTCCGGACCCGCTTGCTACGCCTTGCATAATTTTGTCGAGCGGCAGGTACAGCAAATTGGAGCCTTGACGCGACTCCACCAGCACCTTGGTCACGTTGCCATAAATCTGCTGCATCGTGTCCAGATACATACGATCACGGGTTACCTGCGGAGCCTTCTGGTACTCCGCCAAAATAGAAGCAAACCGTTGCGAGTCACCTTGAGCCTGTGCAACGATCCTCGCCTTGTACGCAGCAGCCTCCTCGTTCAGACGAGAGGCAGAGCCCACAGCGCGTGGAATCACATCATTCGCGTAAGCCTGTGCCTCGTTTTTGGCACGCTCGCGCTCCTGTCCAGCTTTGAGGACATCATCAAAGGAGGACTGCACCTGCTCAGGCGGCCGGACACCGCCCTGCTGCAAATTGATGCCAACAACTTCGACCCCAACTTTGTAACGGTCCAATATGGTCTGCATGAGCGCGCGAACGCGAGGCGCAATCTGATCCCGCTCTTCAGCCAATGCCGTGTCCATGCGCATCTTGCCCACCACCTCGCGAACAGCGGTCTCCGCCGCTTGAACCACAGCATCTGAGGGATTCTTGCTTTCGAAAAGCCATGCCCTGGCATCGCTCAGGCGATACTGAACAGCAAACTTGATCTCCACGATGTTTTCGTCTTCGGTCAGCATCGCGGACTCTCTCAAGCCCGTGCTTTTGATGACCGTGTCCCTCCCCACATCAGCGGAGCGAATTTGCGTCACAAAAACGAGCTCATGACGCTCAATTGGGTAAGGCAAGCGCCAGTTAAAACCTGCACCCACTGTGCTTTTGTACTTGCCGAATTGCGTAATGACGGCTTGCTGGCCTTCTTGCACTATGAAGAAACCTGTGCCCATCCAGATCACGAACGCAATGCCAGCAATCAAGCCAACACCCACACCGGCGCTTTTCATATCAGGTTGAAAGCCACCGCCAGCCCCTCCTCCTGGGCCACGGCCAGAACCATTCTTTCCCCCGAACAGACTACCAAGCTTGCGATTAAGGTCACGCCAGAGCTCGTCGAGATCAGGCGGCTGCTGGCCATTGCTTGGCCGCTGATCCCCCCCCCTCTGACCTGCGGGTGGCGCTGCAGGTCGATCCTCAGGTCGCACGCTACCGTC
This sequence comes from Acidovorax sp. K2F, assembly GCF_025246485.1. Taxonomy (NCBI): domain Bacteria; kingdom Pseudomonadati; phylum Pseudomonadota; class Betaproteobacteria; order Burkholderiales; family Comamonadaceae; genus Acidovorax; species Acidovorax sp. K2F. Next base: position 74,266 of record NZ_JAOBSQ010000029.1, on the reverse strand, counting down.
CTCCGACTTATCATCCCCGCGACCCCAGCGTGGATCGTTCAGATTGAACATGCCCCGAATACGGTCCGGCAATGAAGCCCAGCGTAGGGTGCGAGTATGAAAATTCATGCGCAAAATCTCTGGTTCTCTGATGGCGTCATTCGATCATGCATTGTGCCCAATCAAGGCAACACATCCGGCAATTCAAGGGCGTCTGCTGGGGTCATATCCTCACGCGTAGCCAGCAACCTATCGGCCAAAGCGCGGCGCAGATCATCAAGACCTTCTCCAGATCGAGCACTTACGAACAGACGGGAAAGCGACTGCCCCCCCACTTCGTATTGGTCTACCAGAAGGGAGGGGCGTCGCTCTTCGGGCAATGCATCAAGCTTGTTGAACACCAGTATCTGCGGAATATCCGATGCACCAATTTCCAGCAACACCCGCTCCACCTGCGCCATCTGCTCCGGGAAATCCGGGTTGGAAGCATCCACCACATGAAGCAGCAGATCTGCATCGACAGCCTCTTGCAGCGTAGCCTGAAAGGCATCCACCAATCCGTGCGGGAGATCCCGGATAAAGCCCACCGTATCGGACAGAGAAACAGATCGCGCCGCATCTGCCAAATACAACTGGCGTGTTGTAGTGTCTAGCGTGGCAAAAAGCTGATCCGCTGCATACGCTCGCGCTTTCACCAAAGCATTAAAAAGCGTGGACTTACCCGCGTTGGTGTACCCAACAAGCGAAATATTGAAGGTATCGCGCCTCTCGCGCTGGCGCCGCTGCGTGGAGCGCTGACGCTTGACCTTGATCAAGCGCTCTCTGGTGCGCTTGATCGCGTCACCAATCATCCGTCGATCCAGCTCGATCTGCTTTTCACCCGGACCGCCCCGGGCACCGATACCGCCAGTTTGGCGCTCCAGGTGAGACCAGCGCCGCACCAGCCGTGTACTCACATACTGCAGCTTGGCGAGCTCAACCTGAAGCTTGCCTTCGTGGCTTCGCGCACGTTGCGCAAAGATCTCCAGAATCAACAGCGTGCGGTCATTGACCGGAAGCTCGATATGACGTTCCAGATTACGCTGCTGCGCGGGGCTGAGTGATTGGTCAAACAGCACCTCCAATGCCCCATGCATCTGGGCCAAGGTGCGAATTTCATCCGCTTTGCCAGAGCCAATAAAGAGTGCCGCGTCCGGCGCTTTCCGCTTGCACGTAATGCGAGCAACAGGCCGTAAACCCGCCGTCTGGGCGAGCAGTCCCAATTCTTCCAACTCAGCATCGAAGTGGGGGAGACCAAAATCAACGCCCACCAGCAACACCGGCGTCATAGCGGACGAGGATGCGGAAGCCGAACTCAAAGCCAACCACCCTCTCTCTGCTCTACCTCGCTCAGAAAGCGAGCCCCGCTACCAGACAACAACTCAAGGGTTGCTGTTGTCAGCATCAGGGGTTTCTGAGGTAGAGAAATTGACCGCCCGACCCGGAACGATCGTAGAAATCGCGTGTTTGTAAACCATTTGCGTCACGGTATTGCGCAGCAACACCACATACTGGTCGAAAGACTCGATTTGCCCCTGTAGCTTGATCCCGTTGACCAAATAGATGGACACCGGAACATGCTCCCGACGCAATGCGTTAAGGAAGGGGTCTTGCAAAAGCTGGCCTTTATTGCTCACGATATTCTCCGTGTTCAAGTGTTGTTGTAAACCAGCACCTTACCACAGCCAGACGCACGCTCTGGCTTTAACACACATGGCCCCTCGACTGAAGAGCCTTTGTCGTCAGGCCTCGTCTTTGTCCGCAAAAGGATTGTGCGAGGTTTTCATCTCAATGCGCAAAGGGGTCCCCACAAGATCAAACTCCTTGCGGAAGCGCCCTTCCAAGAATCGCTTGTAAGCATCGGTCACGTGCTCCAGCGAGTTACCATGGATCACGATCACAGGCGGATTCATACCGCCTTGGTGCGCATATCGCATTTTGGGGCGGAACATCCCCGCCCTCTTGGGGCTTTGGAACTGAACTGCCTCCAGCAGCAGTCGGGTGAGCACTGGCGTGGACATCTTGCAGGTGGCCGCCCGGTGGGCCTGGGCAATAGATGTCCATAGAGGGCCAAGCCCCTGACGCTTCTTCGCGGAAATGAAGTGCAACGAAGCAAACTTCAGGAACGCTAGCCGCGTCTCAATGGAGCGCTCCAAGAGCTGTCGTTGGTAGTCATCCACGGCATCCCATTTGTTCACCGCCAGAACCACAGCGCGGCCACTCTCCAGAATATAGCCCGCGATATGAGCATCCTGGTCCGTTACCCCCTGGGTGGCATCGAGCAATAACAGCACCACATTTGCGGACTCGATGGCTTGGAGCGTTTTCACTACCGAGAATTTTTCGATAGCCTCAAACACCTTCCCCTTGCGGCGCAATCCTGCAGTATCCACCAACTCAAAGCGCTGGCCATTGCGCTCAAAAGGCACAGTGATGGCATCGCGGGTCGTGCCGGGCATGTCAAATGCCACCAGTCGCTCTTCGCCAAGCCACGTGTTGATCAGAGTGGATTTACCCACGTTGGGGCGCCCCGCCACGGCAAGCTTGATAACGCCCTTGTCCAACGCCGTATCCGAATCGTCAGGCTCAGGCAGATTGAGCGGCTCCAGCGCAATGTCAACCAAACTGCGTATGCCCTGCCCGTGCGCAGCAGACACAGGATAAACCTCGCCCAGCCCCAGCTCATAGAACTCCGCTAGTTGGACGCCCTGGAGCATGCCCTCCGCTTTGTTGGCGACGAGCACGCAAGGCTTACCCAAGCGACGCAAGTAATTGGCAATGTCGTGGTCTTGCGCGGAAACACCTGCACGGGCATCCACCACAAAAATCACCACGTCCGCCTCTGCGACGGCCTGCTGCGTTTGTTTGGCCATCTCGCGGTAGATGCCGCTGGAAGCGTCGGGTTCGAAGCCACCGGTATCAATGACGATGTACTCGTGTTTTCCCTGCTTGCCGTTACCGTAGTGCCGGTCACGCGTAAGTCCCGCAAAGTCAGCGACGATAGCGTCACGCGACTTGGTCAGACGGTTGAAGAGCGTGGACTTGCCGACATTCGGACGCCCCACGAGGGCGATAACTGGCTTCATTGAATAAGACCGATCAATCTGGACGGAATCCGTAAATGCCGCCATTGCGGGTAACAACCACCAGGGTATCTGCAGCCACGACTGGGGCAGCAGCGATGGCAGACCCATCTGTCGCCAGCCTGTTCAGGGGCGAACCATCTGTACGAGACAGCAAATGCACCAAACCCGAGTCGTCACCGACGACTACCGAGCGCCCTAGAAGCAACGGCGCCGTGAGTTTGCGGTATTTAAGTCGATCGATACCCCACAAGCGTGAACCATCCGCGCGGCGCCACGCAACAAGAGTGCCATTGCTCTCAGAGCCAAAAATGGCCTCTGCATCGCCGTGAACGCCTTCTGCTCCGCTAGCAGGCTGCGTCCAGACGGTCGTTCCCCTTGCCGTGTTCACACAACCCACAGCAGCTTGAAAGGATCGAGCGCACACTGTTTCTCCCACACGGCTGGTGCGCCCCACCAACTCGACAAGGCGCTCCACATCATTGGTGCCCCGTGCGCTGGCAATGGGGGTCTCCCATCGCACACTGCCATTGTCAGGATTCAATCCGACCAAACGGCCTGACAACCCCACCACCAGCGTGTCACCCACAGCGGTCAAGACACCAGCCTGGCGCAATATCAAAGGCTCGCCGGGGCGCTGCTGGGACCAGAGACGACGACCTGTCGACAAATCATAGGCAGACACGGATCGATCTGCCGACAACACGAAAACACGACCGCCTGCAACTAGAGGTGGTGTGAATACCTGAGCAGCAAGCGTCTCACGCCAGCGCTCACGCCCCCCATCAATAACGATCAGTGCATTGTTACGCGAGACCACCGCCGCGAACTTGCCATCGCTACCCACAGCTGCAGACAGAGGCTCAGCCAGCGCTGCTCGCCAGATATCCCCCCCCGTACGCGCATCCAGGGCTGCCACCGCACCATCAGCTGACGCGACGGTCACCACATTGCCAGCAACATGGACCTCCAATGGCAATCCAGCCACATTGCCAAGGCGCGCAGTCCATGCTTGCCGCACGCCCAGAACGGCCACATTGGCTCCGAGGTCGGCAGGCACAGGCTTAGACTTGTCGGCGCTCCACAAAGAACAACCGGCCAACGTGGCAGCCACTAGTGCTACCACCAGACCGCGCACAAAAAATTGGTGCCCTGACCTTGCGTTGATAAGCGACGACATGGTTATTTGGACTCCGCAGGTGTTGCGGTTGAAGAGACAGCAGAAGCCACATTCACACCTTGCAGCGAGACACCCAGCGCGTTCAGCTTGATTTCCACCAGACGGCGGTACTCGACACTGTCTTCGAACCCCTTATATGCCTTGGTGTACTCAGCAATCGCGTCCTGACGCTTGTCCTGGAGCATCAGGACGTCACCCTTGCGGTCCGCCACAACAGAGGAGAATTCCGGCGCGAAACTGCTGGATAGTTGCTTGAGTGCTTCGTCATAGTTCTTTTGATCCATGAGCACACCAGCCAATCGCAACTTGGCCAAGGCCTTGAGGCCCTCGTCTGACGATTGTTCTGCAACCCACATAAGCGCCTCTTTGGCGCCTTCGACATTACCAGTGCCCTGCATGGCCTTGGCGAGGGTCAAGCCTGCCTGCCCAGCTTGGACAGTCCCTGCATATTTAGACTTCAGATCGGCAAAAGCTTGTTCCATGCGGACGTTATCGGCAGACCGCGCAGCCACATCCACAGCATCAAACAACGCAGCCGCCTGCGTGGCCTGCCGGGTTTGCCAGTACTGGTAACCGTTCCAAGCAGCCGCTGCACCTGCAACGACAATGACCACGGAGCTGATCAACGTGCCCCAGGTGTTCCAAAAATGCTTGAGCTGGTCTAGCTGCTCTTGTTCTTCAAGGTCGAGATGATTTGCCATGGAATGTGATTGGGTTAGCGGGTGGATTGTAGGGTGGCCGACCATTGCGCGACCAAGTCCAGCGGGCGCTCGATTTGCTCACCTGCGCCATCACGCAAGGCTTTGACAGTCACCATGCCACGAGACAGCTCATCATCGCCAAACACCAGCGCGTGCATTGCACCACTGGCATCAGCCTTCTTGAATTGCGATTTCATACTGCCCATGCCCTCCAGCGAAGGGGCCGCGTGCATCTGGACACGAACACCATGTTGGCGCAATTGCTCGACAGTAGCCACAGCCCGAGGTAACGCGGCCGCCGAAGGGACAATGGCATAGACGTCCGGAACCAGCAAAGGGGTGGCACTTTGCTGCTCCTTGAGCAACTCCAGTACCCTTTCGACCCCCAACGCCCAACCCACCGCCGGTGAGGCCTTGCCACCGATTTGTTCGATCAAGTAGTCGTAGCGCCCCCCACCGCAGATCGTGCCCTGCGAGCCCAACTGATCCGTCACAAACTCGAACACAGTGAGGTTGTAGTAGTCCATGCCACGCACCAGGCGAGGATTGACAGTCCAAGCTATCCCGTTGGCATCAAGAATGGCCTTGACGGCATTGAAATGCGCCAAAGACTCCTGACCCAAAAAGTCAATCAGCCGAGGCGCTGCTTCCACCAGCGACTGCATCGCGGGATTCTTGGTGTCGAGGATGCGCAGAGGGTTGCTGTGCAGCCGCCGACGCGCCTCCTCGTCAAGAGCATCGACGTGCTGTTCCAGATACGCGATCAATGCAGCCCGGTGAGCCTTGCGCTCGTCCGGCTGCCCCAAACTGTTGAGTTCGAGACGCACATTCTGCAGGCCAAGGTCGCGCCACAGAGCACTCGCCAGAAGAATCAACTCGGCATCGACCTCGGCACCCGGAAACCCCAGTGCCTCGGCGCCGATCTGGTGAAACTGGCGGTAGCGTCCGCGTTGGGGACGCTCATGACGAAACATGGGGCCCATGTAGTACAGGCGCTTACCGCCGTCGTACAACATGGAGTGCTCTGCAACCGCACGCACCACACCAGCTGTCGCTTCGGGGCGAAGCGTCAGCTGCTCCCCATTGAGACGGTCCTCAAACGAGTACATCTCTTTCTCGACAATGTCGGTGACCTCGCCCAATCCGCGTACAAACAACGGTGTGGGTTCGACAATGGGTGTGCGGATATTGCGATAGGCGTAGCGCGCCATCAGGTCGCGCACCTTGGCCTCCAGCCACTCCCAACGGGCAGATTCCGGAGGCAGGATGTCGTTCATGCCCTTCACCGCAACCAGCTTCTCTGGTTTGGACGAGGGACTGCTTTTTTCGTTACTCACAGCGCTTCTTTTCTATGTCTGGCGGAAATTTACATAAGCTGGACAGACCACCTCCCGAGGCTTTACGGTGCGGGTGGCTGCAGCACTACCGGTCAAGCAGCAGACACCCCGGCGCCAAAACGCTTTTCGATGTACTGCTCGACGATGCGATGGAATTCATTGGCGATATCGTCACCGCGCAGGGTCATTGCCTTCTCGCCATCAATGAAGACAGGGGCGGCAGGCGCCTCACCCGTCCCCGGCAGACTGATTCCAATGTCTGCGTGCTTGCTTTCACCCGGGCCATTGACGATGCAGCCCATAACTGCAACCCGTAGCGATTCCACACCCGGATAACGCACGCGCCACACAGGCATTTGCGCACGCAGGAAATCGTCGATTTGCTTGGCCAGGTCCTGAAAGGTGGTGCTGGTGGTACGGCCACATCCCGGGCAAGCGGTAACGCTGGGCACAAAAACCCGCATGCCCAAGGCCTGCAAGATTTCGGATGCCACAACCACCTCTTGGGTACGCGCCTCGCCGGGCTGGGGTGTCAACGACACACGAATCGTGTCGCCAATACCCTCTTGCAGCAGCACAGACAATGCGGCCGCCGAAGCAACCGTTCCCTTGGTGCCCATACCGGCTTCGGTGAGACCCAGGTGCAAAGCGTAGTCGCAACGGCGTGCCAACTCGCGGTACACCGAAATCAGATCCTGCACTCCGCTGACTTTGCACGACAAGATGATCTGGTTGCCGTCCATCCCCATGGCCTCTGCACGACGTGCAGATTCAATGGCCGATGTGATGAGGGCCTCGTACATGACCTGACGAGCCTCCCATGGATTGCTGCGGCGGCTGTTCGTATCCATCAGCTCAGCCAGCAACTCCTGATCGAGACTGCCCCAGTTGACACCGATGCGCACAGCCTTGTTCCAGCGCATGGCAGCCTCGATCATTTGACCAAATTGCTTATCGCGCTTGTCACCTTTGCCCACATTGCCAGGGTTGATTCGGTACTTGGACAAAGCCTGGGCGCAGTCCGGAAACTCGGTGAGCAGGCGGTGTCCGTTGTAGTGAAAATCGCCCACCAAGGGAACGTTCTCACCCATGCGATCCAGTTGCTCTCGGATGTACGGTACCGCTGCAGCAGCTTCTGGCGTATTAACGGTGATGCGGACAAACTCCGACCCCGCCTGAGCGAGCTCCTTGACCTGAATCGCGGTCCCAATGGCATCGACGGTGTCGGTGTTGGTCATGGACTGCACGCGCACGGGAGCATCCCCCCCCACGGTCACCACACGCGAACCCCAGACAACTTTCGCTTGGCGCGAACGTCTAGGTAAGGGCGAAGCAATCGCCACCGGCCCAAAATCAATCGGGGAGTTTTCCACTATTTCACCTCGAAACGCGCCACGTTTTCACGGGCGACTGCCGTCAGATCAAACGGCTTTCCTCGAACAATCACTTCCGTCGCGTCAGCGCGACCGACAATCACTGCCAGGGGCGTGGGTGCCGACACCGATACCGACTCTCCCGCCGCCAGATTGCGTTGCAACGCCAGTGCACCATTGGCATCGCGAACTTGCACCCATGACGCACCGCGCGCGCGCAGCACCAGGGGACCGGAGGGAGCATCTGCCGCGCCATCAGCGGCCGAAACAGCGCCCGCAGACACGCCACTGCCAGCGGCAGCAGGCGCTGGAGGTGCAGCGGCAGGTGGCGCAGCAGACACAGGCACCGAAGCCGCCGAAGCAGCGGCGGGCGATGCAGAAATAGATGCATCGGCGGGGCGCTCCACCGTTGGTGGCACCACTGCAGGTGCAGGCTCGGAGGCATTGGCCGGCAAAGCATCTGGCACCGCAACGGGCACTGGATCGGAAGAATCCCCTGGCGTGGAATGCCGAGGGACAAAGAACAAAACCACAGCTCCCACCAACAGTGCAAGAACGACCAACACCACCGAACGCGAGCCGGAACCTGAACCCGCGAATGACGCCGAAGAGGACGACGAAGATTTGCCGGCACTACCCTTCACAGGTGCATTGATACCCGCGCTGTCCACAGACAGACGAGGACTTTGACTTTGGGGAAGCAAAGACAAAATGGGCGCTGGGTCAATTTTGAGGGTACGGCAAACACTCGAAGCCAGCGCGCGCACAAATACGGTGTCAGGCAGCACTGTGTAGTTATCTGCCTCCAGGGCTTCCAACTTGCTGACGGGTACTTTCAACGCAACCGCCAGGGCTGCGATGTGCATGCCTGCCGCCTGCCGGGCCTCCTTGAGCAAGCCGCCCGCCGTCACTCCGCTCTCCACCACCTCACTCATTGAAAGCCCCACGTTCGTATGCACCCAGCTCCCTGGAATCCGGGAAGCGCTTGCGCAACTGAGCAGCCAGTTGCCTCATTGCCACGGTGTCGCCCAAAGCCCGCTCCACCTTGATGCCCAGCCACAACGATTCAGAGTTGGCGAAATCGCTGTTGTTGAGCCGTCGAATGTAAAACTGCGCACGCGACAACTCGTTGCGCCGCAGCAAGAGCGCTGCGAGGTGATAACCGACCACCGGATTCGCAGCATCGAATTCATAGGCCTTCAAGAAAGACTGTTCCGCTTCGGGAAACTGTCCCGCCCCTGACTGGCACAGGCCACGGGCCATCCACGTTTTGCCACGCGCTGTATAGGCGGGGTTGGCAATGGCTCGGACAAAATATTGGTCGGCCTCCACGTACTTTTGCTGCTGGCACATCAGCCAGCCATAGTTGTGCAGTACGTTGGAGTCATTTGCCCTTAGCGACAAGGCACGGCGGAAACTGTCTTCGGCCTGTGCATAGTCACTCAGGCGCATGTAAATCAGGCCACGAAGATTGAAAGCATCGGCATAAGACGGATCTGCAGCCAGCGACTGCTTGACTTCATCCAGTGCGACCGCCGTTTGCCCCAATTCAAAATAGTTGGAGGCCAACTCCAGCCGGATGCGAGCGCGGCGCCGCGACTCAGGCTCATCGGACGGAGTCACCAAGCCTGCATCGGCGTCACTGACTGCAGACGATGCGTTTGTTGCACACCCCTGGAGCGCCCATATGCAAACCACCGCACTGCATGCCGTGAGTGTCCAGCGGCCAATATGCTGCCAGCGTCCAACCATTCCCGCCATGTAGAGCCTCCTTGAAGTTTGCCAACTGCCTGATCAAGTCACCGGTTTGAGCACGATTGTGCGCTGCTTTGCCATGCGTTCTGCGGCCCGGGTACGATCTTTGACATCCCCAGCCAATTGACCGCACGCCGCGTCAATGTCATCACCGCGCGTCTTGCGCACCGTGGTGATAATGCCCGCGTCACTGAGTATCTTGGCAAAGGCCTGCACCTGATTTTGCGGGGACCGCAACAGCCCTGATGCGGGAAACGGATTAAAAGGAATCAGATTGAACTTGCAGCGAATACCACTGCGCTTGACCAACTCGATCAGTTGGCGCGCATGCTCCGTCTGGTCATTGACACCATCAAGCATGCAGTATTCGAACGTGATGAAGTCACGGGGTGCATGCGCCAAATAGCGGTTGCAAGCGTCCAGCAACTCCTCGATCGGATACTTGCGATTGAGCGGAACAAGGTTGTCGCGCAGTGGGTCATTGGGTGCGTGCAGCGACACCGCCAATGCCACGGGACAGTCTTGCGCAAGGCGGTCCATCATGGGCACGACGCCCGATGTAGACACCGTCACGCGGCGGCGCGACAGGCCATACCCGTGATCGTCCAGCATTACTTTGAGCGCAGGTACTAATGCCGAATAGTTTTGCAGCGGCTCCCCCATGCCCATCATGACCACATTCGAGATCACACGGTCTTCAGTCTGCAAGCGCTTGCGCAGGGAGTGCTCTGCAAACCACAGCTGGGCGACGATCTCACCCGTCGTCAGATTGCGACTGAAACCCTGATGGCCTGTAGAACAGAAGCGGCAACCGACAGCGCAGCCCGCCTGCGATGACACACAGAGGGTTCCACGATCATCCTCCGGGATGAACACGGCCTCCACCGCGTTGCCATCACCCACATCAAACAGCCACTTCACAGTGCCGTCCGAGGACACATGCTCTGAAATAACGGGCAGTGACTCGACCTGCGCGCAGCCCTTGAGCTTGTCACGCAAGGCCTTGGCCAAGTCGCTCATGGCGTCGAAATCGCTGGCACCGCGCTGATGAACCCAACGAAACAGCTGGGTGGCGCGGAAGCGCTTTTCCCCCAGCCGCTCGCAAAACGCCGCCAGACCGTCGAGGTCGAATTCCAGCAGATTCGTGCTCATGGTGCCAAACCCACTGGAGACCAGGCATAGCTACCCCCATGACACTGGACTCCCACCAAGGTGGGTGCGGGCATGGGGAGCATCACCATCTCAGCGCGAGTAGATATTCAGGCCGGGGAAGAAGAATGCCACTTCGGCCTGTGCGGTTTCAGCGGCGTCGGAGCCGTGCACAGCGTTAGCGTCGATGCTGTCAGCGAAGTCGGCGCGGATGGTGCCAGCTTCTGCCTTCTTGGGGTCGGTTGCGCCCATGAGTTCACGGTTCTTGAGGATGGCGTTCTCGCCTTCCAAGGCCTGGATCATCACAGGGCCGGAGATCATGAAGTCCACCAGGTCCTTGAAGAAAGGACGCTCTTTGTGCACTGCATAGAACTGCTCGGCTTCCAGGCGCGACAGGTGGGCCATGCGGGCTGCCACGACCTTGAGGCCGGCAGCTTCAAAACGAGCGTAGATCTGACCGATGACGTTCTTGGCCACTGCGTCGGGCTTGATGATGGAGAGAGTGCGTTCGATTGCCATGTTGATTTCCTGAATGGTTGTTGCTGTGATTCGTTTGTCCACCGGACAAAGCCCTCGATTCTAACCGGGGAGCGTGAAGGCAGGAGCACTCAGCGCCCACCACCTCCGCGCCGGGGACCGCCGCCACCGGGGCGTCGTTTGTCCTGGCGGTGGCGCGAGAGGCTGTCCATGCCGATGTAGCCCACCGACGTTTTCATCGGATCGGGCTGTGCCGAGCCCCCACGCTGGCGATCTCCCCCTGCAGCGTTGTTGCCACGGGCAGGGCCCTGGCCGCCATCGCGGCGCGGTTTCTGGCCACGGGGGCCACCAGGGGCGGCTGGCTGCGACATGTCCCGACGCGAGCCATCACCGCGTGGTCCACCACGGCCACGGTTGCGCGGCTTGCCATTGCGCCCGCCAGCACCAGCCCCTTCAGGACGTCCCTCAACAGGCTCGGGGCGCCCAGCACCTGCGGCCTGAACCAGTGCGCGGATATCACTCTCGTCCAGTTCCAGCCAAGCTCCGCGCTTGAGGCCGCGCGGCAGCACCATGGCACCGTAGCGGATGCGGATCAGGCGGCTGACCGCATGACCCACCGACTCGAGCATGCGGCGTACTTCACGGTTGCGGCCTTCGGAGATGGTGACCCGGTACCAGCAGTTGGAACCCTCTCCACCACCGTCCTCGATGGAACCAAACGATGCCATACCGTCATCCAGGCGCACGCCGTCCAGCAGTTTTTGTTTTTCCTCGTTGCTCAGAGCACCCAGCACCCGAACGGCGTACTCGCGCTCCAACCCAAAGCGTGGATGCATCAGTTTGTTCGCCAGCTCGCCCGAGCTGGTGAACAGCAAGAGACCCTCCGTGTTCAGGTCCAGGCGTCCTACCGACTGCCACTTGCCCTGCATGAGCCGGGGCAGCTTGCGAAAGACGGTGGGTCGATTCTGGGGATCGTCATGGGTCACGACCTCGCCCACAGGTTTGTGATATGCGATTACTCGCGCCGGAGGGGGGTCGATGCGATAGCGGATCGGCTTGCCGTTGACCTTGACCTGATCGCCAAACTGAATGCGCTGTCCGATGTGAGCAGGTTCGTTGTTGACCGAGATCCGCCCCTCCAGGATCAATTGCTCCATCTCCAGCCGCGATCCCAGCCCTGCCTGGGCCAGCACCTTGTGCAGTTTAGGTGTCTCGACCTGCGGCAGCAGCACCCGCTTCTGCGGTACCGCGTCTGCGGAGGCATCTTCCTCGTCGAAACGACCGGACACTACATCCTCAAACTGATAGCCCTCAACGACAGGGGCAGCTCTGCGCTTGTCGCGCCCTACCCCATCAGGACGCTGAGGCCGTTCACGAGATTCGCCACGAGGAGGCCTCCCTGCCTGCCGAGTATTGCCCTCGCCGTCGGCAGCCGATACGATCGCCTCAGGGGATATCGAGTCCATGACAACCGCCTGCACCTGGGCCACAGGCACCTCTGGCGCTGCAGCTTCCGACACAGGCACCGAAGTACCGACCTGCATCGCCACCACGGCTTCAGGCACCGCTTCCTCGGCAAGGACGGCTTCCGCCTTTTTGCGAGGAGCCCGCTTTGCAGCCGGCTTTTTGGCAGCAGGTACCGTATCAGCGGCATTCAACCCAGGCACTTCGGCCGGATTTTCGGAGGTCGAGTCGTTCATCAAGTATTTCCCTGGATACCACCCGGGGTATCAACATGGTCGTCGCGGAGATCAGTCTCCACATTCTGAAAAAAATCATCCACGGGCCGCTTACCACCCATATCAGTCACAGCCTCCACAGACTCCACTGGCTCTTGCCCACCGACTTCGTGCGGCAAAACCGCCAGCAGATCAGGCTCACCCCCGATGGCTCCCTGGGCGGCGGCTGCCATGGCTTCCAACACATTCGCATTGCCTGTCGGGTCATCGAGCACCGGCAGTTGGTCCAGAGACTGCAGGCCCATATCGTCCAGAAACTGGCGGGTCGTGGCGAACAACGCCGGGCGCCCCACCGTTTCGCGGTGGCCAATGACCTCCACCCAACCCCGGTCTTCCAACTGTTTGATGATCAGGCTGTTGACCGTCACACCCCGAATGTCCTCGATATCCCCGCGCGTGACCGGTTGCCGGTAGGCAATGATGGCCAGGGTTTCCATGGTGGCCCGGGTGTAGCGGGGCGGTTTTTCGGGATGCAGACGGTCCAGGTATTCACGCATTTCAGGACGGCTCTGGAAGCGCCATCCCGTTGCCACCTGTACCAGCTCCACCCCACGCTGCGCCCAATCAAGCTGCAGTTCCTGCAACAGCACCTTGAGGGTGTCGGACCCCAGCGCGTCATTGAACAGCACCCGCAACTCGCGCACAGGCACGGGCTGCTGCGCGCAGATCAACGCAGTTTCGAGGACCCTTTTGGCATCCACCGTGTTCATGGTTCAGCGATTCCTGGAAAAGTGCCACGCGTTGCAACGGGTGTCACATCAACAGCAGGGGCAATCATTGGTGCACCGCGCAATGGCGCTGGTGCGTTGGTAGAGCCCGGCGGGATTCCAGCTGCGGGCTAGGGCCGTCACGGCCGTTCAGGGCGCATTGTAGCCCAGGCCCCATTCTGACAGCGCCCGGCGAATATCGTCGGGTACAGGGGCACGGAACTCCAGAGGATCCCCCGTCACCGGATGCGCAAAAGCCAACCGGTAGGCGTGCAGGGCCTGGCGTTGCAAGGCCCCGACCGGCGCGCCACCATACAAGGCATCGCCCACCAAAGGATGGCGCAGAGACGCCATGTGCACGCGAATCTGGTGAGTGCGCCCGGTGTGCAAAGTGCACTGCACCCAGCAACCATGCTCGCTTCCCTCCAGACACAGGAAATCCGTGCGGGCGGTTTTGCCAGGGTGTACCGCCAAGTCCACAACCGCCATGCGCAGGCGATTGCGAGGGTCCCGCCCGATGGGTGCATCCACCGAGCGGGTCGCCCCCCCCGTCCAGGCACCATGCGCCATGGCCACGTACTGGCGCTTGACCTTGCGCTCGGCAATCAGCGCCACCAGGGCGTCCATGGTCGCACGGTCCCGGGCGACCACCATGAGACCGCTGGTGTCCTTGTCCAGGCGGTGAACGATACCAGCCCGTGGCACCCGCAGTGCCTTGTCGTCGCGGGCCAGCAGGCCGTTGAGCAGGGTGCCGCTCCAGTTGCCTGGCGCAGGGTGCACAACCAAGCCTGCGGGCTTGTTCACCACCAGCAAGTGCTCGTCTTCGTACACCACATCAATCGCCATGGACTCAGGCCGGAAGGCCTGGCTTTGGAGGGTGGGCCGCATCTCCAGCACCACCAGGTCACCGGCCTTGACCCGCGCGGCTGCCTTGAGAGCAGGCTTCCCATTGAGACTGACCAGCCCCTGGGCCAGCAATTGCTGAAGATAGCTGCGGGAGAACTCGGGAACCAGCTCCACCAGCGCACGGTCCAGCCGCTCGGCGTGCTGGCCTGGGCCCATCTGCAACGAGCGCAGCTCGCTGTCCGCGTCGGCCAGGGCTTCCGACTCATCGGCCAGCAGTAGGGAATCGCCCTCCTGCGCTGTCGTCGCCTCAGACGCTTCGGGACCACCGCCCGGCGAGTGATCCGCCATCGGACTCAACGGGATGGCAGATAGCGTGTGGGATCGACAGGCTTGCCCTGCCGGCGGATTTCAAAGTGCAGCTTGACGCGGTCTGCGTCGGTGTTGCCCATCTCGGCGATCTTCTGGCCCTTGCGCACCGCCTGGTCTTCCTTGACCAACAGGGTCTGGTTGTGTGCGTAAGCGGTGAGGAACGTGTTGTTGTGCTTCAGGATGACCAGGTTGCCATAGCCGCGCAGACCGGCTCCGGCATAGACTACACGGCCATCCGCCGCCGCCAGTACCGGGTCGCCCGCCTTGCCGGCAATGTCGAAGCCCTTGTTGCGTGCCTCGTCAAACCCGGCAATCAGCGAGCCCGATGCAGGCCAGATGAACGCCAGCTCATCCTCGCCCGCTGGCGCTGCCGCAGGTGCCGGCGTGGCTGGCGCCACCGCCACCACCGTGCCCGACGCAGCAGAGGCAGCAGGCTTGGCGCCGCTGGCGGCCGATGCAGGAGCCGCAGCGGGCGTGCTGGCTGGAGCGACGGAGGATGATGTGACCGGGCGTGTCACCACCCCGCTCTCAGAGGCCACCGCCGCCGGGGCAGCGGACGGAGGAAGTACGCGCAGCACCTGACCGACTTCGATCAGATTGGCGTTTTCCAGATTGTTCCAGCGGGCGATGTCTTTCCAGCTTTGCCCAGACTCCAGGCCGATGCGAATCAGGGTATCCCCAGGCTTGACCGTGTAGTAACCCGGCTTGCCGGCGTTTTCTGCACCAGGCAGAGGCTTGATGGGGGTACCCACCACCACGCCCGGCTGTGCTGCGGGCGCTGGGGCAGAAGACGACGAAGAGGTGCCCCGATCTTCCACAGGAGCCTTGTTCATGCGGGTGCCACAGCCGGAGAGCACCAGCCCCGCCATTGCCACGGTAAAACCCACCACAAGACCACGCGATACGAACATAAGCAATTCCCTTTACGCAATCCCCGATTTTAGGGGGACAAAATGCACGGGTTCGAGCACGTTTTGTTTCAATCCGTGCGGGGTTTTGTCGATCACCAGCAACATTTGCTGCCCGCCCGTCAGTGCCATGGGTGCCACCAGACGCCCCCCCACGGCCAATTGATCACACCAGGCCAGGGGCACAGCATCGCCCCCGGCTGCGGCAATGATGGCCGCGTACGGAGCACCTTTGGCATAGCCGAGCATGCCGTCGCCAAACAGCAGGTGCACATTGGCCAGGCGGAACGGCCGCAAGTTGTCGCGCGCCTTATCGTGCAGGCCACGCAGGCGCTCCAGCGTGTACACCTCGCGGGCCAACAGGCTCAGCACTGCAGCCTGGTAGCCGCAGCCCGTCCCAATTTCCAGCACACGGCCCAGCCCGCCATGGCGTGCGCTCTCTGCGCCCAGCAGCAGCTCACACATGCGAGCCACCACGCTGGGCTTGGAGATGGTCTGGCCCAAGCCTATCGGCAGGCTGGTGTCTTCGTAGGCCTGGTTGACCAGGGCACTGTCCACAAACCGGTGGCGCTCCACAGCGCCCATGGCCTGCAGCACGGGGGCCAACGTGATGCCGCCCGCCGCCAGTTTTTGTACCATCCGCGCCCGGACGGCCGACGAATCCAGCCCCACTCCGGCAGGTGCCGCGGCTACCGCCGGCTTCCGCTGTGCGGGGGAAGACGGCGGTACTGCCGACTTGCCTATGGCGGCGTTACCGAACACCGGCAGCTTGGCCGGAAACCCAGGGCGGCGCTGCATCACGCCCCGGGGGCGGCAGCCGCCCCCGCCGCCAAACGGGCGGCGGTCTGCGCCCAGTAGCCGAGGTTGTCGTGATCGGTCAGATCCACCTTGAGGGGCGTGATGGACACGTGGCCCTGGGCCGTGGCATGAAAGTCCGTGCCTTCTGCATCGTCCTTGGCAGCACCGGCACCGCCGATCCAGTACATGGCTTCGCCCCGGGGGCTTTCCTGCACGATGACCCGTTCCGCCGCATGGCGGCGCCCCAGGCGGCACAGCTTGGCCGGGCGCAAGGCCTCCAGCGGCATGTTGGGGATGTTCACATTGAGCAGCCAGGGGGTTTCGTTGACCAGTTGCTGCGCACGCATCTGCGCCACCAGTTCACGCGCCTTGGCCGCGGCGGCCTCCAGCTCGGCCCAGCCCTTGTCCACCTGCGAAAAAGCGATGGCCGGAACGCCAAAAAGATATCCCTCCATGGCAGCACCCACCGTGCCGGAATAGATGGTGTCATCGCCCATGTTGGCGCCATTGTTGATGCCCGATACCACCAGGTCGGGCCGGTAGCCCAGCAAGCCAGTCAGCGCGATGTGCACGCAGTCTGCCGGGGTGCCGTTCACATAGCGAAAACCATTCGCCGCCTTGTGCACATACAGCGGCGAATGCAGCGTCAGCGCGTTGGACTTGGCACTGTTGTTATGTTCTGGCGCAACGACCTCCACCTCGACCCCGTCGAGGGTCTTGAGCGCGTCATGCAGCGCGACGATGCCGGGGGCCTGGAAGCCGTCGTCATTGGAAATCAGGATCTTCATGGTCTGGGTAGGGGTTGCAACGGATTGTAGGTGGGCAGGCCATTGCTGCGCCCGAGGGCGCCAGAGAAGCCGCCGCCGCAGCCCGTCGCTCGTGGGACATCCGGCACGCCAGCGCCCCACCTATCATGCGGGCCATCATTGACAAGACCGACCGACAGGAGACTTCCCCATGCATGCCTGGCTTTGCACCAACCCCACCGGCGTCGAGGCACTTGCCTGGACGGAGCTGCCCACCCCCACCCCCAAGGCGGGCGAGGTGCTCATCGAGATCAAGGCCGCCAGCCTGAACTTCCCCGACCTGCTGATCGTGCAGAACAAGTACCAGATGAAGCCGCCACTGCCCTTTGTGCCCGGCTCGGAATACGCGGGCGTGGTGGCTGCCGTAGGCGAAGGCGTCACGCACCTCAAGGTCGGCCAGAACGTGGCCTGCCTGTCGGGCACCGGCGGCTTTGGCACCCACACCATTGCCCCCGCCGCCCTGTGCATGCCGTTGCCAGACGGCTTTTCGCATATCGATGCAGCCGCTTTCATCATGATCTACGCCACGTCGCACCATGCGCTGGTGGACCGCGCACAGCTCAAGGCGGGCGAGACCGTGCTGGTGCTGGGCGCTGCCGGGGGCGTGGGCACGGCCGCCATTCAGATCGCCAAGGCCATGGGCGCACGTGTGATTGCCGCCGCGTCCAGCGACGAAAAGTGCGCGCTGTGCACTTCCATCGGAGCCGACGCGACCATCAACTACAGCAAGGACAACCTGCGCGAGGCCATCAAGACCCTCACGGACGGCAAGGGCCCCGACGTGATCTATGACCCCGTGGGTGGCGACTTTGCCGAGCCCGCGTTCCGCTCCATCGCCTGGCGCGGCCGCTATCTGGTGGTCGGGTTTGCGTCCGGCCCCATCCCGGCCCTGCCGTTCAATCTGGCGCTGCTCAAGGGCGCGTCCATCGTGGGCGTGTTCTGGGGCGACTTTGCCAAGCGTGAACCCAAGGCCAACGCCGCCATGATGGGCGAGCTGGCACAGTGGTATGCCCAGGGCAAAATCAAGCCCGTGATCGACCGCACCATGCCCATGGCCGAGCTGCCCGCCGCCTACGCCCACATGGGCTCGCGCGGGGTGATGGGCAAGCTGGTCATGGTGAACTGACGGCCAGCCGCCCCCTTTGGAACGTGTGGGCAGATCTCGCAAGGGGTCCTCCCCATGTTCCTGGCTGGCATACCCGTGTGGCCCGGCGTACCAGCACGCACGGCGCCTTGCCTGTGTCACACTTGTGCATTCCAGCCTCCTGACACTGGTGCCCGCCCATGGCCGACCGACCACCTTCCGAGATCGCGCGCGAGACGCTCAAACAACTGGCCGCTCGCCGACTGGCCCCCACGCCAGACAACTACCTTGCGATCTACGATGAAATAGCGGGCATCCGCAGCCCGCAGCCTTTCCCCGAGGGACCGCTGAGCAGCATCCAGCGTGTGCTGCCCGGCCAGACACCTGCGCAAAAACGCCTGCTGGGCCAGTTCGAACGCGCCATCATTACCAAGGACTGGACATCGCTGCAGAGCGTGATGGTGGGTTACGCCAACCTGGGTCTGCACCCGGCCACGGCTTCCAAACCCATCGAGGTGGCCGATGCGCCCACCGCACTGGGCGAACTGCCCGCCGAGTTTGCCGAAGCCCTGGCCCGCCTCATCGACAACACCCTGCCCGCCCTGGGTGACGACGATCCCCGCGTCATCGACATGGCGCAGCAGCTCATCACCTTTCTGCGCGAACCCACGCCCCTGGTGACCACCGCGCAACTCATGCTGGGCAACTTCAGCTACCGCCTGTCGTTCGCCACCGAAGAACAAGCCTCCATCCGCGCGAGCCTGCTCGAGCTGCTGCACATGATCTTCGAGAACATCGCGGTGCTCAGCGTGGACGACCGCTGGCTGCAGGGCCAGGCCGAGGCGCTGATGAGTGCCTCGACCCCGCCCCTGACGCTGCGGCGGCTGGACGATGTGCAGCGCCGGCTCAAGGACGTGATCTTCAAGCAGACCGAAGCCAAGGCGCGGTCGCTGGAGGCGCAAGAGCAGATGAAGGAAATGCTGGCCACCTTCATCGAGCGGCTGGCGCGCATCACCGCATCCAGCACCAGCTACCAGGGCACCATGGAGCGCTGCGCGGACCTGATCGGCAAGGCCAGCACACTGCAAGAGATTGCCCCGGTGCTGCAGGAGGTGATGAGCGCCACCCGCGCCATGGCGCTCGACAGCCGCGTGACCCACGATGAGCTGCAGGACCTGCGCGAGCGCACCGAGGCCAAGCGCGCCGAGGTCGCCAAGCTGCAGGAAGAACTGGACCGCGCCAGCGCCCAGGCCCGCCACGACCCGCTGACCGGCAGCCTCAACCGCAAGGGCCTGGACGAGGCCGTGGAACGCGAGATCGCCCGCGCCCGCCGCCTGGGCTCGTCCCTGTGCCTGGCGCTTCTGGACGTGGACAACTTCAAGACCATCAACGACCGGCTGGGCCACGCGGGGGGCGACGCTGCCCTGGTGCACCTGGCGCAGGTCACGCGCGAGGTCATGCGGCCGCAGGACTTGCTGGCACGGTACGGCGGCGAAGAGTTCGTCATCGTGCTGCCCGAC
This sequence comes from Acidovorax sp. K2F, assembly GCF_025246485.1. Lineage (NCBI taxonomy): Bacteria > Pseudomonadati > Pseudomonadota > Betaproteobacteria > Burkholderiales > Comamonadaceae > Acidovorax > Acidovorax sp. K2F. The sequence continues at coordinate 54,416 of NZ_JAOBSQ010000029.1, read as the reverse complement.
ACCACCGTCGAAGCCGGCGTGGCGGCCATGACCCGCTTGCAGCGCGAACTGACCACGCGCTTCTTCCTGCAAGGCACCGAAAAGGTGCTCATCACCTTCAGCGCAGGCGTGGCCCAGTTGGTTGAAAGCGAGAGCGCCACCGACGCCATCGTGCGGGCCGACCAGGCGATGTATCTGGCCAAGCGCTCGGGCAAGAACCGGGTGATGGCGGCGTGACCACCTCCCCCCTGTGTCGCCTTCGGCGCCATCCCCCCGGAGGGGGACGCCAGCAGCGCCGCGGGGCGGCCCTTGTGCGGCGGCCACTGGTCTGGGTTGCGTCAGTTTCTGAGCACGGCGCCCGACGCAAAGGGCAGCTGAATTGACATCCGAGCAAAGACGGCAGTTCCTGCGCAACGCAGCCCTGGCTGCCTCCGTCGCCACCCTCCCCCGCTGGGCCTGGAGCAATCCGCCCGCGCTGCAAAACAACCCCTTTGCCCTTGGCGTCGCCAGTGGTGACCCGGCGCCTGATGGCATGGTGCTCTGGACGCGGCTCTTGCTCGTCGATCCAGCGCAGATGCTGAGCACCCACACCGTGCGGTGGGAGGTGGCGCACGACGCTGGGTTTGCCCAGATCGTGCAAAAGGGCGAGGCCACTGCGCTGCCCGCGCTGGGCCACAGCGTGCATGTGGAGCTGCAAGGCCTGCAACCCGCACGCTGGTACCACTACCGCTTCATGCTGGGCGATGCGGTTAGCGCCACCGGCCGCACGCGCACGGCGCCTGCGGCGGGCGACATGCCCGGGGCGCTGCGGGTGGCGTTTGCCTCGTGCCAGCGCTGGGAGCATGGGCACTACGCGGCGTGGCGCCATCTGACTGCTGACCAGCCGGACCTGGTGCTGTTCCTGGGCGACTACATCTACGAATACGCCACACCAAAAACCACCACCGATCTGGCGCGCACCCACAGCCTGCGCCATGCCACCACGCTGGCCGACTACCGCGACCGCTACGCACTACACAAAAGCGACCCCGCCCTGCAGCTGGCCCATGCCACCTGCCCGTGGGCCGTGACCTGGGACGACCACGAGGTGCAAAACGACTACGCCGCCGATGCGGGCCGGGGCGAAGGCCCGGGCAGCGCCGCCTTTCTGGCCCAGCGCAGCGCGGCCTGGCAGGCGTTTTACGAAAACATGCCGCTGCGCACGACCAGCCTCCGGGGCCCCGCGTCCGCCACCGGCCGGGACACGCTGCAGATCTACCGCCGCCTGCGCTGGGGCCGACTGGCGCACATCCACCTGCTCGACAGCCGCCAGTACCGCAGCTGGCAAGCCTGCCGCACGCCCGAGGCCAGCAGCGCGCCCGCCGTGCGCCCCGCCGACTGCGCAGAGCTGGCCCAGCCGCAGCGCAGCCTGCTGGGCAGCACGCAAGAGCGCTGGCTGGACGCGGGCCTGGCCGCAGACACGGCCAGCGCACAGGCCACGCGCTGGAGCGTGATCGCACAGCAGACGCTGTTCTCGCCGCGCCACTACCCCTCTGGCACGGTGCCCACAGACGCCTGGGACGGCTACCCCGCTGCACGCCAGCGCCTGCTGCAATCCGTAGCCCGGCACACGCCGCGCAACACGGTGCTGCTGGGCGGAGACATCCACCAGAACTACGTCTGCCGCGTGCATGCCGATGCCGCTCGCGCCGACTCGGCCGTGGTGGCCAGCGAGTTCTGTGGCACGTCCATCAGTTCGCGGTCGGGCACCACGCAGGCCAAGGTGGACGCCATCGTCCGCCACAACCCGCATGTGCTGCTGGCACGCTGCGACCAGCGCGGCTACGGCCTGGCCGACATCACCCCCACACGCTGGTCCACCACGCTGCGTGTGGTGGACGACCCGCTGCGCGCTGACAGCGGCGCCTCCACGCTCGCCCGGTTTGTGGTGGAAGACGGCCGCGCAGGGCCCCAGGCGGCCTGAGGCGACCTGGGAAGGCGTGAGCCGACCCGCCGGGCAGGCAAGCCTCTGGTCGTTGCGCCCCGCCAGGGCCCCGGGATGGCCTGTGAACCGCCGCTGACGGTCGGTAACAACTATCTTTTTGATAGCTGCTCAGACATATTGCACTAGCGCTACCGCCGCAAAACACCTTCAATCGGTGCACAAACCCCAGGGGCAGCCTCCTGCACGCCCTCGCAGGCTGCAGCAAGGCCCCTTACCATGGCCGCTTCGCTGCTTGCACCCACAGGAGACCCGCATGTCACCCACTGCCCTGCCTGCCACGTCGCACCTGCGCCGCCCGTTCACTCGCAACCTGCTGGCCCCTGCGGCCCTCGCCACCCTGATGGCCCTGGCAGGCTGCGCCGGTGCGCCATCCCAGTTCGCCTACACCGTGCCCGCCCAGCCCGAGGGTTCGTCCGGCTACACCGAAAAACCGGGCTGGGCCACGGAGAAGTTTGCCGTGGCTGCTGCCAACCCGCTGGCCACCGATGCGGGTTACCAGATCCTCAAGGCCGGCGGCTCGGCCGTCGATGCGGCCATTGCCGTGCAGATGGTGCTGACGCTGGTGGAGCCCCAGTCCAGCGGCATCGGCGGCGGCGCCTTCCTGCTGCACAGCAACGGCAAGCTGGTGGAGGCCTACGATGGCCGCGAAACCGCGCCCGCTGCCGCCGATGAAAAGCTCTTCCTGGGTGCCGACGGCAAGCCCGTGCCCTTCTACGACGGTGTGGTGGGCGGCCGCTCGGTGGGTGTGCCCGGCACCGTGCGCATGCTGGAGATGGCGCACAAGCAGCACGGCAAGCTGCCCTGGGCCACGCTGTTCCAGCCCGCCATCACGCTGGCCGAGGGAGGCTTCAAGGTCAGCGCGCGGCTCAACACGCTGGTCAAGGCCGACGCCCACCTCAAGAAGGACCCCGTGGCCGCCGCCTATTTCTACAAGGCCGATGGCGACGCGCGCGATGTGGGCGTGAACTTGCGCAACCCCGAGCTGGCCGCCGTGCTGCGCAAGATTGCCGCTGAAGGCAGCAAGGCCCTGCACGAAGGCGAGGTCGCCCAGGCCATCGTGGACAAGGTGCAAAAGCACCCCACCAACCCCGGCAAGCTCAGCCTGGCCGACCTGGCGGGCTACCAGCCCAAGAAGCGCGAGGCGCTGTGCCACGACTACCAGGTGGCCAGCAAGGACTACCGCGTGTGCGGCTTTCCACCGCCCAGCTCCGGAGCCATCGCCATCGGGCAGATCCTGGGCATCCTGAAAAATACCGACGCCGCCGCCAAGCCCCTGCAGGACGGCCTGCCCAGCGCGGACTGGCTGCACCTCTACACCGAGGCCGCTCGCCTGGCCTTTGCCGACCGCGCGCTGTATGTGGCCGACCCCGACTTTGTGCAGCCGCCCGCCGGCAGCTGGACCAGCCTGCTCGCGCCCGCCTACCTGGCCGAGCGCGCCAAGCTCATCGGCACCCAGAGCATGAAGGTCGCCCAGCCCGGCAACCCCGGCGCCGTCAAGACGGGCTTTGCGCCCATGCCCGACCAGCCTGAATACGGCACCAGCCACATCAGCATCGTCGATGCGTTTGGCAACGCGGTCGCCATGACCACCACCATCGAAGACCAGTTCGGTGCGCGGCAGATGGTGAAAGGCTTCCTGCTCAACAACGAACTCACCGACTTCAGCTTCGCCCCCACCGACGCGCAAGGCCAGCCCATTGCCAACCGCGTGCAGCCCGGCAAGCGCCCGCGCTCGTCCATGGCACCCACGCTGGTGTTCGACAAGGCCACGGGCGAGCTCTTGATGAGCGGCGGCAGCCCCGGCGGCGCGGCCATCATCCACTACACGGCCAAGACGCTGTATGGCGTCTTCAACTGGGGCCTGATGCCGCAGCAGGCCATCAACCTGCCCAACTTCGGCTCGATGAACGGCCCGACGCTGCTGGAAGAAAAACGCTTCCCACCCGCCACCGTCGACGCCCTGCGCGCCCGGGGTGCCGAGGTGCGCGAGATGAACATGACCAGCGGCCTGCAAGCCATCACACGCGGCCAGGCGCATGGCAAGAAGCTGTGGATGGGCGGGGCCGATCCACGCCGCGAGGGCGTGGTGATGGGCGACTGAGAGCCAGCCCTGCGCGGCCCACCACGGTGCTGCGCGCCGAGTGCGCAGCCGCCTGGGCGGACATGGCGCGCGCCAAGGACGGACCCCGCTACAGTCTTGCCCCATGGATCTCCGAAGCCTGCGCTACTTCATCGCCGTGGTCGAGGCCGGCAGCCTCTCGCGGGCGGCGGGCAGCCTCTACATTGCGCAGCCCGCCCTCACTGCCCAGATCAAGAAGCTGGAGTCCGAGCTGGGCGCGCAGCTGCTGGAACGCTCGCACGCGGGCGTCACGCCCACACAGGCTGGCGTGCAGCTCTACCAGGACGCCCGGCGGCTTTTGAGCGACGCCTCGGCCATGCGGGAGCGCATCCAGCGCCTGCCGCAAGGGCCAGAGGGATCGGTCACGATTGCCGTGCCGTTTCTGCTGTCATCGCTGCTCATGGGCCCGTTGCTGGCGCACCTGAAGGACACGCACCCGCGCATTCGGGTGTTCGTGCTCGACGACCTCAGCCTCATGGTCAGGAAAGCCATGCTGGACCGGCGTGCGGACATCGGCGTACTGGTCGACGCCGCGCAAGTGGAGGGCCTGCACTGCCGTCCCCTGGTGCGCGAGGCCATGTACTTTTGCGGGCACGACCCCGGCGCCACGGTGCGTGCGCTGCTGCGCCCAGCGCCTGACGCAGCAGCCACAGCCCAAGCGCCTGCTGCGCGCCGGGCCGGCGCGCGCGCCACGGCAGCGCGCGCCGCCAGCCCCACCATGCGCCCCACCATCGACTTTGCCGATGCGGCCGCACAGCCCCTGGTGCTGCAGTCGCGCCGCTACACCATCCGCCAGCGGGTCGAAGAAGCCGCCGCCGCGCGCGGTGTGGCACTGAACATCGCCCACGAACACGACTCCGCGCGGGTGATCCGCTCGCTGTATGCGTGCGGGGGCGGCTTCACCTTCACCCCTGCCTGCGCGCTGGGGGATGCCCCTGCCTCCGGCACCGACTGGATGGTGGCCCGCGTGGTCAACCCGGAGATGACGCGCAGCTACACCCTGGCCACCGCTGCGGACCGCGAGGTGGACGGGGTGATGCAGGTGGTGATGGACGCCCTGGAGGCCGTGGTGCGGCAGCTGGTGGCATCGGGCAGGTGGGAGGCCGCTGTGTGACCCGAGTGACCGCAGTGACCTTGCTCGAGTCCGCGCAGTACCAGGACGACGCCGCAGCCACGTTTGCCGCGGTGGCCGCCCAGGTGGCTGCAATCGTGCCGCAGGCGCGCATCGAACACATCGGCGCCTCGTCCATTCCCGGTGCAGTCTCCAAGGGTGACCTCGATATCTGCGTGCTGGTGCCGCCGCAAGACCATGCACAGGGCGTGGCAGCGCTCGAAGCCGCAGGCTGCAGCGCCAAGGCCGACACCCTGCGTGCGCCCGATCTGTGCATGCTGCTGTGGCCCGGCGCCACGATGGACGTTGCACTGCAGGTGGTGGCCTGCGGCTCGCCGTTCGAATGCTTTCTGCACTTTCGCGATGCCTTGCGCGCCGACTCCGCCCTGGCGGCAGAGTACAACCGGCTCAAGCAGCGATTCGCATCCGAGGGGATGGACCGCTACCGCGAGGAGAAGGCCCGCTTCATCACGCAGGTGCTGCGGGCGGCGGGCAAGCCCCTGGCTGCCGACTGATCACATTCCCATAAAGGCTCTAACGATTCCGCTTCAGGAGACACCGCCATGGCATCCAAAACCATTTCGTCGTCCCAACCCGCCTCCACCCTCATCGATCAGCGCATCGCAGACCTGGCCGACTGGCGCGGCCCGGTGCTGGCACGCATGCGTGCGCTCATCCATGAGGCCGCCCCCGGCGTGGTGGAAGAGTGGAAGTGGATGGGAACGCCCGTATGGTCGCTGGGCGGCATCCTCTGCACCGGCGAGAGCTACAAGGCCGCAGTGAAGCTCACCTTTTTGAAGGGCGCCTCGCTGCCGGACCCGGCGCGGCTGTTCAACGCCAGCCTGGATGGCAATGCGCGGCGCGCCATCGACATTCACGAGGGCGACGTGGTGGATGCAGAGGCGTTCAAGTCGCTCATCCGCGCGGCAGTGGCACTCAACGCCGCCAAGCCCGCCAGATCCGCCGCCAAAAAGCCCGCCACCCGCACGAAGGCGGCATAACACTGTCGCAGCCGCGCACGCAGCGTGTGCGGAAGGCACGCTACGGCACGGGCATCAATTTCAGTGATGCCTGCCCATCAGCAATCGGTATTTCCCTGATACCCCGTCTTCTGGAACAGTGACCCCATGCCCCGCGCTCGACGGGGCCAGTGTTTCAGGAGACAGCCATTACCACCTCGCCCCCCATTTCCCCGCGCGTGGTCGCCAACGTCGGCGCCCTCGTGGCGCGCAGCGCCCGTGCCCATGCCCGCCGCATGGCGGTCAAGAGCCCCGCACGCAGCATCACTTATGCCGATCTGGAGCAGCGCACCAACCGCCTGGCCAACGCCTTGCTCGGCCTGGGCCTGCAGCGCGGTGACCGCGTGGGCATCTACCTGCCCAACTGTGTCGAGGTCGTCGAGATCGAGATCGCCTGCTACAAGGCCGGGCTGATCAAGGCGCCATTCAACGCCCGGCTCTCGCCCACCGAGGTCGGCGCCATTGCCGCCAACAGCGGTGCGGCGCTGATCGTGACCACCGCCGAGCGCGCCGAGACCATCGGCCCGCATGTGGCGCAATGCATGCCCGGCGCCATGCCCCGGCTGCTGCTGACCGACGATGCGGGCCCCGCAGGGTATGAAGCGGCACTGGCCCAGGCCAGCGACACATTCACCCCGGTGGTCGTGTGCGAGGACGAAGTCGCCGTGCTGCACTACACCTCGGGCTCGTCCGGCGTGCTCAAGGCGGCCATGCAGACCTTCGGCAACCGCCTTGCGCAGCTGCGCAAGTTCCTCACGCGTTCGGACGGGCAGCAGCCCGGCCACATCCTGGGGCTGGTGGGCCCGATCACCCACGCATCGGGCATGCAGATGGTGCCGGCGCTGTGCCAGGGGGTCACCATCCGCCTGTTCAACGGCTTCGAGCCCCCGCGCTTCATCGCCGACATGCGGACCGACCGCGTGACCCACACCTTCATGGTGCCCACCATGATCAACATGCTGCTGACCGAGCTGGAGGGCCAGTACCGCCCCCTGCCGGACTTGCTGCGCCTGGGCTACGGCGCCGCCCCCATGGCGCCCGCGCGCATCCTGCAGGCCATGGATGTGTTCGGGCCCATCCTGCAGCAAGGCTACGGCGCGGGCGAGACGACCTCGGGCGTGTGTGGCCTGTCGGTGGAAGACCATCTGTTTGCCCGCGCGGCGCGGCCAGAGCGGCTGGCATCGTGCGGGCGCCCGTTTCTGGAATGCGATGTGCAGATCCTGGGCGACGACGGCCAGCCCGTGGCCACCGGCGAGATCGGCGAGATCGTGGTGCGTGGCGACGACATCTTTGCGGGCTACTGGCGCGCCCCCGAGCTGACGGCCGAGGTGCTCAAGGACGGCGCGTACCACACGGGCGACCTGGCCCGCATGGATGACGAGGGCTACGTCTACATCGTGGACCGCAAGAAGGACATGGTGATCAGCGGCGGCTTCAACGTGTACCCATCGGAGGTCGAGGCCGTGCTGTACCAGCACGATGCCATTGCGGACGCCTGCGTGTTCGCCGTGCCCGATGACAAGTGGGGCGAGGCCGTGGCCGCGCACGTGGTGCTCAAGCCCGGCCGCGCGGCCGGCGCCGACACCACCGCTGCGATCGACGCGTTCTGCGCCCAGCACCTGGGCGGGTTCAAGCGGCCACGGCGCATTGAGTTCGTCACCACCCTGCCCAAGAACCCCAACGGCAAGGTGATGCGCCGTGCCGTGCAGGCCCCGTACTGGGAAGGGCGTGGGCGGATGGTGAATTAGGTACATCCCCCTGAGGCGCTGCGCGCCTTCCCCCTTCTCTCGCATCGCTGCGCGCTGCGGGAAGGGGGACGACGCCATCGCTGCGGGGCGGCCCTTGCTCGGCGTCTCTCGCCTGGGCCTGCGCCACTTTCCAGAGCCCGCTGTCACAGCCAACGACAAGGAATCCAGACATGAACAATGACATCGCATCCCCCCTTCCCGCGCCGCTGTTTCCCGGCATGCCTTTTGAAGGCTCGCCACAGGCGGCCGAGCTGATTGCGCGCATCAACGAGTTTCTGTATGGCGAGCTGGCCGCGCTGGCGCGCGAGCATGGCATCGACCACGAGCACGCGCCCGACAAGGCCTTGCTGCAGCAGGTGTGGAAGCGCTCGCACGCTTTAGGCTTTTACGGCATGACGCTGCCACAGAAGATGGGCGGCCTGGGCCTGTCCACACTGGACCATGTGCTGGTCAAGGAAGCCATCTACGCCAGCGGCTCGCCGTTCGCTCCCCATGTGTTTGGCGAGCTCAGTGGCCCGCCACGCGTGGGCGCGCTGGCGCGCATGGCCACGCCGCACCAGATGCAGCAGTTCATCCTGCCGGTGGCCCGGGCCGAGATGGCAATCTGCTTCGCACTGACCGAAGCCGAGGCCGGATCGGACGCTGGCAACGTGCAGACGCGCGCCGTGCGCGATGGCGACGACTACGTCATCACGGGCGCCAAGCGCTTCATCTCGGGCTCGCCGTTTGCCGACTACGCGGTGCTGATGGCGTCCACCGCCACACACGACGACCCCGATCCGAAAAAGCGCGAGGTCACGGCCTTCTTTGTGGACCTGCATGCGCCCGGGGTGCGCGTGGAGGCGGGCTATAAGACCATGGCGGGGCAGACGAGCACGGGCAACATCGTGCTGGAGGGCACGCGCGTGCCCGCCGCCAACCTCATTGGTGAACCTGGGCGCGGCCTGGCGCTGGCGCTGGGCCGCATCAGCGTGAACCGCCTGCTGCACTGCCCGGCCATGCTGGGCCTGGCGCAGGTGGCGCTGCGCGATGCACGCGACTATGCGCAGCAGCGCCAACAGTTCGGACGCGCCATCGGGCAATTCCAGGCCATCCAGCACATGCTGGCCGACATGGCGACCGATTGGGCCGCCGCGCGCGGGCTGATGCTGGCCACGGCACGCGCGATTGATGCGGGCGCCGAGCCACGCGCTGAATCGTCCATGGCCAAGCTGTTCTGCTCGGAGGCAGCCTTTCGCATCGCCGACCGCGCGGTGCAGATCCACGGCGGCGAGGGCATCGTGCAGGGCCGGCGCGTGGAGTTCCTGTTCCGCATGCTGCGCATGTACCGCGTGCTCACCGGCACGAGCGAAATCCAGCGCAACACCATCGCCAAAGAACTCATGGCATCCCCCTGAGCGGCTGCGCCGCCCACAGCGCGCCAAAACAACCCTCGCAGAAAATGACACGGAGACAAGACAAGACATGACCAATCAACCCATCCCCCACCTGCGCCGCCGCGTACTGCTCGCTGCAGGCCTGCTGCCACTGCTGGCCAGTACATCCGCCATGGCCGCCGAGCCGTGGCCCGCGCGCCCCATCAAATGGGTGGTGCCCTACCTCGCCGGCACGGGCCCGGACACCACGGCCCGCATCGTGGCCGAAGCGGTGTCGAAGGAGCTGGGCCAGCCCGTGGTCATCGAAAACAAGGGCGGCGCAGGCGGCAACCTGGGCGCACGCCAGGCGGCCAAGGCCGCGCCCGACGGCTACACCTGGGTTTACTCCGCCTCACCCATGGCGGCCAGCATGCGCATGTACAAGCAACCAGGCTACGACGCACTCAAGGACTTCCGCCATGTGATCGGGCTCACCAGTTCGGACACGGTGGTCATCGTCCACGCGCAAAGCGACATCCGCAGCCTGGCGGACCTGCTGGCGCGCCTGCGTGCGCAGCCCGGCAAGCTGGACTACGCGTCGGGCGGTGTCGGCACGCCCTCGCACCTGGGGGTGGAGATGGTGCTCAGCGTCAGCCAGGCGCAGGCCACGCATGTGCCGTACAAGGGCGCATCGGAAATCGTCAACGCGGTGCTGGGCCAGCAGGTCACCTTTGGAGCACCCATCACCGCGGTGGCGTACTCGAACATCGTGGCTGGCAAGCTGCGCGCATTGGCCGTGACCGGGCCCGCGCGCAATCCCAAGCTGCCGAGCGTGCCCACGCTGGCCGAGGCGGGCCTGCCCGGGGTGGAGCTGACCTCGTGGGGCGGCGTCTCCGTGCCCACCGGCACGCCCGATGCCATCGTGTCCCGCGTGCGCGCCGCGTTCGAAGCCGCCCTGCGCCAAGCTGCCGTGGTGACCGCGCTCGAAGAACAAGGCGGCATGGTCAACCCGCAAGACGGCGAGACCTTCACACGGGCCTTCGGCAAGGAAATCGGCTTCACCGAGGCGATGATGAAACGCATCAGGCTGGAACCGATGTGATGGCGCGAAGGGGTGAACGCGCCCACGTGCGCGGGCCCTACCCGTCCGTACCAGGCAACGCATTACTTCAATTTTGATAGCTGCCAGCGCATATAAATTGTGCGCTTGAGGCCTTTTTCATCTCAAAAAGGTTCCAAACCTCCATGCGAAACCTCCCAACGCTCGCGGCACTCGCCTTGCCACTTCTGCTGGGCCTGGCACCTGCAACCTTTGCGCAGGTGGCCGATGTCCGGCAGGACGCAACCGCCGCCACGCGTGCGCGCCAGACCGCGTCCCTGGGCACACTGGACGTGAACGCGCCCGCCAGCTTTGATGACGCACGCCGCGGCCTCATCGCCAGCCCCAGCGGGCAGGTGCGCAACGCGCAGGGCCAGGTGGTGTGGGACTTTGATGCGCTGCAGTTTGCACAGGACGAGGCCCCCGCCACCGTGCACCCCAGCCTGTGGCGCCATGCACGCCTGAACCAGACGCCCGGCCTGTACCAGGTGCGTGAGGGCATCTGGCAGCTGCGCGGGTTCGACCTGGCAAACCTCACGCTCATCCAGGGCCGCACGGGCTGGATCGTGGTGGACCCGCTCACCACGCAGGAGACGGCGGCGGCCGCCCTCGCCTTCGCGCGCCAGCACCTGGGCGCGCAACCGGTGTCGGGCCTGGTGTTCACGCACAGCCATGTGGACCACTTCGGCGGCGCATTGGGCGTGCTGACCGCGCAGGACGCCAAGGCACGCAGCGTGCCCATCGTGGCACCGGTGGGCTTCATGGAGGAGGCGACCAGCGAGAACCTGCTGCTCGGCCCCGCCATGTCGCGCCGCGCGGGCTTCATGTATGGCAGCCAGTTGCCACGCGATGCGCGCGGCGTGGTGGACAACGGCCTGGGCATGGCCGTGGCGGTCGGGCGCATCGGCATCCTGCCGCCCACCGTGCTCATTGACCAGCCCACGCAGGCGCTCGACATTGATGGCGTGCGCTTCGTGTTCCACAACGTGCCAGGCTCCGAAGCCCCGGCCGAGATGGTGTTCGAGCTGCCCGACCTGCGCGCGTTCGGTGCGGCAGAACTGGTCTCGCAGACACTGCACAACCTCTACACCCTGCGCGGCGCCAAGGTGCGCGACGCGCTGGCGTGGTCGCGCTACATCGACAGCGCCATTGCGCACGCACGCCGTGCAGATGTGGTCTTCCTGCAGCACGGCTGGCCCGTGTGGGGCCGCGAGCGCATCGACACCTTCTTAACCACGCAGCGCGACACCTACCGCTACCTGCACGACCAGACGGTGCGCCTGCTCAACGCGGGGCTGACACCCGGCGAGATCGCCGAGGCCGTGCAACTGCCCTCCACGCTGGCGGCGCAGTGGGCATCGCGCGGGTACTACGGCACCGTCAAACACAACGTGCGCGCGGTGGCGCAGTTCTACCTGGGCTGGTTCGACGCGCACCCCGCCACGCTCGACCCGCTGCCGCCTGTGCAGGCCGCGCGCCGCTACGTGGCCCTGGCAGGCGGCGCGGACGCTGCAGTGGCCGCCGCGCGCCAGGCCTTTGACGCGGACGACTACCGCTGGGCGGCCGAGCTGCTGCGCCATGTGCTGCTGGCGGACAGCAACAACGCAGCGGCCAAAGACCTGATGGCGCGCAGCTTTGAGCAGATGGGCTACGCCGCTGAATCCGCGCCCTGGCGCAACTTCTACCTGACCGGCGCGCAGGAACTGCGGCATGGCACTGCACCGCGCAACGCTTCAGGCCCGCGCGCTGCGGTGGCCGACATGCTCATGCAGACACCCATCCCGCAGTTCCTCGATGCAATGGCCGCCTCGCTCAACGGCCCGCGCGCGGACGGCGTGCGCCTGGCGGTGGCACTGCGCTTTACCGACACCGAAGAAAACCATGGTCTGTGGATTGAGAACGCGGTGCTGCACCACCGCCCGGGCACACCACCCTGGCCCGCAGACGCCACGCTGCTGCTCACCAAACCCGCCTTCCTGCGCCTGATGAACGGCCAGGCCACACCGCAGGAGCTGGCCGGCTCTGGCGCGCTGCGCATGGAAGGCGATGCGCAGGCCCTGCGGCAGCTGATGGGCATGCTGGACAAGCCGGTGCGTGATTTTCCGATCATGACGCGGTGATTCGTATGAAACAGGCCGCTAGCGCCTATAAATAATGCGTTCAATGCTCCCAAATGAGGAGCAAGACCCAGAGCCATCCCTCGATGGCTGGCTCCTCATCAGCCCGGTGGACCTGCGACACCGCCATCGGCCAGCGGGCTCAGTGCGGTGTCGATGCTGAAGCGATTCTTGCCCGCCTGCTTGGCCGCATACATCGCGGCATCGGCCTGGGCGAGCAGCGCATCGGCATCGGTGCCATGGCGCGGGTAGAGCGCCGCGCCCACGCTGGCCGAGATGTGCGCAACAGCCCCCTCCAGCACAAAAGGCTGCTCCATCGCAGACAGCACCTTGCTGGCCACGACCTCGCAGTGGTCTGCCCGCTCGATGGTGGCCAGCACGATGCCGAACTCGTCGCCGCCCAGGCGCGCCACGGTGTCTTCGGCGCGCACGCAGTCTTCCAGCCGCCGTGCCACCTGCTGCAGCAGCAGGTCGCCTGCTGCATGGCCCCACTGGTCGTTGACGGACTTGAACCCGTCCAGGTCCACATAGAGCACTGCGGCGTGCCGCCCGTGGCGCCGGGCCGTTTCGAGCACACGCGCCAGGCGGTCGTGGAACATCACGCGGTTGGACAGGCCTGTGAGCGCGTCGTGCAGCACATCGTGCGACAGGCGCATCTCCAGCTCCTTGCGCGCGCTGATGTCCTGCGTCACCACCACCAGAAAGTCCGGATGACCCTGGGCGTCCTTGACGAGGCCCAGCGCTTCGTACACCCACAACAGGCCGCCGTCCTTGCGCCGGTAGGCCTTTTCCATCTCGGGGGAGAACACGGGCGAGTGCGCCACCAGGCGCCGCGCCAGAAAGCGGCGCAGGGCTTCACGCTCGCCCTCGTCGCTCAGCGCAAACAGGTCGCGCTGGCGCAGCTCCTCCAGCGAATAGCCCAGCATGCGGCAGAACTTGTCGTTGGCACGCAGGATGCGGCCTTCGGGCGTGATGTGGGCGATGCCAGTGGCCGCCTGGTGGAAGGTGGCGCGGAACAAGCCTTCGCTCGACGCCAATGCATCGGCCACGGCCCGCTGGCGTGCCAGCACCACAATGAGCAGCGCGCCAAAACACAGCAGCGCCACACTGGCCCCCGCCGCCAGGGCGAGGTAGTCAACGCGCCGCTGCATCACCGGCGCCAGCACCTCGTCGGAGGTCGACCCCACCGTCACCATCAACGGGTAGCCCGCCATGCTGCGGTAGCTGAGGATGCGCGGCACACCGTCCACCGCGCCGTTCTCATCGATCAGTTCGCCTTCAGGGTCTTGCGCGCGGAGCTGAAACCAGGGCAGGCCCCGCGCATCGCCGCCAAAGCTGATCTTGCCCCCGGCTTTGCGGCCGCGCACCACGCCGTCCAGCCCTGTCAGCTCCAGCAGCCCCTGTGCACCCAGGTCGGCCTGGCGGTAAAAGTCGGTGAAGTTCGTCGGGTCCACCGACATCACCACCACACCACCAAAGCGGCCTCCCTCGCTCACGATGCGCAGCGCCATCGGAATGCGCCACTGCCCCGACACACGGCCCAGCACAGGCTCGCTCACAAACAGGTCATCGCGATCGCTGGCACGCAGCGCCTTGAAAAAGGCGCGGTCGCTGTAGTTGACGGCCCCGGTCTCCTGGCTGCTGCTGACGATGTCGCCCTGCTCGTTCACCACGCTGATGATGGTGAACATGGGCTCGCGGATCACGCCCCGCTCCACCCAGTCGCGCAGGTCAATGTCGGTGCCCTGCTGCAGGTACTGCTCGCGCACAAAGGCGGCGACCTGCTCGGCCGCCTTGAGGGTGCGGAACACCTGCTGCTCGAAGGCGATGGCCAGGTTGGCATTGGACTGCATGGCGGAGGCCACGGCCTGCTCGCGCTCGAACGCCACACGCTGCAGCGTGACCAGCCACAAGCCCGCCACGGCAACGATGCAGCCCAGCGCAATCGCCAGGCTCAGCGGCGTGACAAGGCGATAGCGGCGACGCGGGGCCCCGGCCTCAAGACGGTCGTCCGCGTCCGGTGGCCGCGTGGTGTCATCTTTTTGGTGCATGCCCCTCCCAATGTAACGGGGCATTTGCGGCAAGTCGACAACAGGATGGCCACCGGGCGCGGCCCACGCAAATGGAACCCTACGCGAGCCGTGCCAGCACCTTGGGCAGGCTGGCCACCAGCATCGCCACGCCCGACAGGGTCAACATGCCCAGCACGATCTGCCGGAACCGCGCATCGCTGATACCGTGGTACAGCCGCGCTCCGAGCAGCACGGGCACCAGCATGGCGGGCACCACGATGGCCAGCAGCGGCAGCGCCTCGCGGGTGACCAGACCGGTGGCCAGGTAGGTGATGAAGGTCACCAGCAGCATGGCCAAGTTGAAGTTCTGGATGATGGCGCGCTGCACGTCCTTGTCCAGACCGCGCAAGGTGCACCACAGGGTGGGCAGCACGCCGGTGAAGCCGCCCAGGCCGCCCATCACGCCGCCCGCCATGCCCACCAGCGCGTCGGCCACGCGCCCGCCGCGCGTGATGCGGGGCAACTGCTTGGCCATCAGCATCGCCGGGCACCACAGCACCAGCAGCGTGCCCAGGATGACCTTGAACGCGTCCATGTCCAGCCGGGGCAATACGGCCACGCCAACGGGGATGCCCACCAGGCCACCCAGCACAAAGGGCAGCAGGCGCACCCGGTCAAACCCCCGGCGTACCGTGGCCGCCGCCACCAGCTGGCCGGCGAGCGCGCCGCACACCGCCAACAGCGCGGCCAGGCGGGGCTCCAGCGTCCAGGCCCAGAACGACATGGCGACCATGCCAAATCCAAAACCCGACAGCCCCTGCACAAACCCTGCGGCCACTGCGCCCAGGGCCACGATCAACAGCACGGAATCCATGTCTCCCCCTCACTTGGTGTGAACGTGCGCGTAAGTGGGCTTCACGCCCCACGGAGCTCCACGCTCCTCACGCATCTGCGCGTTCGGCCGGAGAGTCCATGAAGCGCAAGCCCTGCGCGCCCAGCCGCCATTGTGTGCGCTGGCAGCAGGGGCAACGCTGTGGCGACGGATCGCGGTGCCGGTTCAATACAGCGTGGCCTGCTGGCGCGCAGGCAGTTCGCGGTCGTAGGCAGCGCCGTCAAATGCGCCCTGTGTGATGGACGCCAGGATGGCACCCGGGGTGGGCACGGGGCGCGGGGTGCCGGGCGGCACGGCATGCCACAGGCGCGAGCGCTGGATGGCGCGAGCGCACTGGAAGTACACCGCCTGCACATCCACCACGATCACACACTTTGGCGGCTGGCCGTTGACCACGAAACGCGCCAGCAGGTCGGGCGCGACGCTGATGCGCGCGTGGCCGTTGACGCGCAGCGTCTCGCCCACGCCGGGGATGAGGAACAGCAGCGCCACGCGCGGGTCGGCAACGATGTTGCGCAGGCTGTCGGCGCGGTTGTTGCCACGGCGCTCGGGCAGCAGCAGGGTCTTGTCGTCCAGCAGTTGCACAAAGCCGGCGGGGTCGCCGCGCGGCGAGGCATCCAGCCCGCCGGGGCCGGTGGTGGCCAGCACGGCAAAAGGCGACGCCGCGATCATGGCGCGGTAGGCGGGGTGCACATACGGCAGCTCTTTGTGGACGGAGGCATCGCTCAGCGTGCCCAGCAGGGCCTCCAGGCGTGGCAGGGTGTCGATGGCGTGCTCGTCGCGGGCGGGTGTCATGGGGGCGGCTTCCTTCGGGTGGGTGGGCAAGGGAGTGGCCATGGTGCAGCAGGCCTGCCGCGCTGACAAACGACTTTGCAGCCAGTCATGCATGCAAAAAATGCACGCATGGGTTTGGCGAAGGACTGCCTGCGATGGCTTCGCCACAGGACCGCGCCAGCAGCAAAAAAGAAGCGGCGCGCACCCAGCCCATCGGCCAGACGCGCGCCGCCCCATCGTTCAGCGCGCCGGGCGCAGCTTGACGCCGGGGAAGTCCACCGGCACGGCCAGCGCCACGTTCACGTAGTTGGTGAACAGGTTGAGCGCCACATGGGCCACGATCTCTACGATCTGCTCGTCGTTCACGCCCTGGTCGCGCAGGGCCTGCACATCGGCCGCATCGACCTGGCCGCGTTCGTTGACCAGTTGCAGCACAAAGCGCAGCACGGCGGCCGTGCGCGGGTCGGCCGATTCGCCCGCCTGCGCGGCGGCCAGGGCCTCGCCACTCACGCCCGCCTTGCGGCCCAGTGCGGTGTGGGCGGCCAGGCAGTAGTCGCAGGCATTGCGGTTGGCCACGGCCACGGCGATCTGCTCGCCCAAAGCTGCGCCGATCACGCCGCCTCCCAAGGCGCCAAACGCACCCCACATGCTTTGCAGCGCAGCGGGCGAGTTAGCCACGGCGCGGAACATGTTGGGCGTGGCGCCAAAGGCTCCGTAGACCTGGTCGAGCACGGCGCGCACAGTGCCGGTAGCGGCGGTGCGGTCGACGAGGGGGACGCGGGCGACGGAAGAAGAAGTAGAGGACATGGTGTGTTCCTTGAAGGTCATGAAGGGTTGGTGAGAACTTGTGCCTGTTCTCGGCACCCCTGCAGTGTCCGGCGCCATCGTGTACCATCTGGCACATAAAATCCACAATTCATACCTAATCATCCAAAACCATGCCGCCAAGCGTTCCTACACCCGCGCAGGCCTCCACCCCGCTCGACCGGTTGTCGCCGCTGCTGGAGCGGTTTCGGGTGCGGGCGCACCTGTTCCACAACGGGCCGCTGTGTGGCGTGACGCACTTTGCGGCGGCGCCGGGCCGGGGCTTTTTGCATGTGCTGCGCCAGGGCGAGATGGTGGTCACGCACCAGCCCCAGGCCGGCCCGCCCGAGCGGCTTCAGGTGTGCGAGCCCAGCCTGCTGTTCTATGCCCGACCGCTGGAGCACTTCTTTCACAACGCGCCCACCGAGGGCTCGGACTTCACCTGCGCCGCGCTGGACTTTGACGGCGGCACCAGCCACCCGCTGGCCCGCGCCCTGCCCCCGCTGGTGGTGCTGCCGTTGGGCGCGGTGGACGGGCTGCAGCAGTCGCTGGACCTGCTGTTTGCCGAAACCGACCGCCTGCGCTGCGGCCACCGCGTGCTGGCCGACCGGCTATTTGAAGTGGTGCTGCTGCAGCTGCTGCGCTGGCTGCTGGACCACCCTGAGCAGGCGCACATGCCGCCCGGCCTGCTCACGGGTCTCGCCGACCCTGCCCTGGCCCGCGCCCTCACCGCCTTGCACGATGCGCCGGGCCAACCATGGAGCCTGGCGCAGATGGCTGCGCAGGCAGGCATGTCGCGCAGTGCGTTTGCGGCCCGCTTCAAGGCGGTGGTGGGCGACACCCCCGCCGACTACCTGGCGCACTGGCGGCTGACGCTGGCGCAGGCCCATCTGCGCGGCGGACGGTCGTTGAAGTCGATTGTCAACGAGCTGGGTTACGCCAACCCCTCGGCGCTGTCGCGCGTGTTTGCGCAGAAGGTGGGCATGTCGCCACGGGTCTGGCTGGAGGGCCTTGCGGCATAGCGAGCTAAGCCGCCACCTCCTCTGCCCGGCTGGACGCGCGGCCCACGGGCCGCCACAATTTCCTGCGCCGGCTGCGCAGCGCCAGGATTTTGATAAAAACAGGCCCTAGCGCTTATCCTGATTGCGCAAACAGCTATTTAATTGATAGCACAACTCTGCGAATTGATCAGCCGCTGGAAAGGACTCACACCATGAACGCCGCTCTCACCCAACTGGCAGCCGACTGCGGGCTGGCCAGCGACGCCCACACCCCGCTGCGCCTGGCCTTTGGCCTGGCCTGTGTGCAGCGCGTGCGCCATCTGCTGGAAGATCCGGAGGCCATCGCCGGCCTCGACGTGCTGGCCGCGTTCACGGCGGGCACGGTGGATGCGGCCACTTTGGCCAACGCAGCAGAGCGGCTGAAAGCGGTGGCCTCGCACCACCGGGGCTCGCAGTCGCTGGACGGGTCGGCCCATGCCGCCGTGTCGGCCACCTACGCTGTGGCCAACGCGCTGGCGGGCCGGGCGCTGGAGGCCGCCAGCTACGCGGCCTATGCCACGGTGTATGCCTATGGCGGGTATGCGGTGCAAGACCTCTCTGCGTTTGAGCCAGAGCACCAGTGGCAGGTGCAGGCGCTGCAGCGGCTGCTGGACGATGCGGCGACCCAGCGGTCGGCGAGGCCCCTTGCCGCCAGCCAGCCCTGCGCATGAGCCGCCAGCAGGTTCTCGCCGCGCTGGCCGCCCCGCTGCGCGTGATCCCGGAGGCCGAACTGGCGCAGGGCAACGTCATCGACGAGGTGGCGGACTGGCCGCCCCGGTGCGAGTTGCTCGTGATCCTGCGCCGCCCTTTCGCGACGGCCTACCCGACCGGGCCTGGCGTGGAGTTCACCGCCATCGAAGACCGGCACTACTGGAAGTCCGAATACAACCTGGAGGACGGCCGGCAGACGCTGGCGTGCGGTTTTGGCTGAGCCGGGTGATCAGACGTTGATGGCGGCCGCCGACCCGGCCTGCTTGCGCAGCTCGAACTTCTGGATCTTGCCGGTGCTGGTCTTGGGCAGCTCGCCAAACACCACGGCACGCGGCACCTTGAAGCCCGCCAGGTGCTTCTTGCAATGCGCCACGATGTCTTCGGGCGTGGTCTGCGCACCGGCCTTCAGCTCCACAAACGCGCAGGGCGTCTCGCCCCACTTGGGGTCGGGCTTGGCCACCACGGCGGCGGCCAGCACGTCGGGGTGGCGGTAGAGCACGTCTTCGACCTCGATGGACGAGATGTTCTCGCCGCCCGAGATGATGATGTCCTTGCTGCGGTCCTTGATCTTGATGTAGCCGTCGGGGTACTGCACGGCCAGGTCGCCGCTGTGGAACCAGCCGCCCGCGAAGGCCTCGTCGGTGGCCTTGGGGTTCTTGAGGTAGCCCTTCATGGCGATGTTGCCCTTGAACATGATCTCGCCCATGGTTTCGCCGTCCTGTGGCACGGGCAGCATGGTCTCGGGGTCGAGCACGCGCACATCGCGCTCCAGGTGGTAGCGCACGCCCTGGCGGGCGTTGAGGCGGGCGCGCTCGCCAATGTCCAGGGCATCCCAGGCTTCGTGTTTGGCACACACGGTGGCGGGGCCATACACCTCGGTCAGGCCGTACACATGGGTCAGGTCGAACCCCATTTTTTCCATGCCTTCGATCATCGACGCCGGGGGCGCAGCGCCTGCCACCATGGCCTTGACGCCGGATGGCACACCCGCCTTCATCGCCTCGGGCGCGTTGACCAGCAGGCCGTGCACGATGGGCGCGCCGCAGTAGTGCGTGACACCGTGGTTGCGGATGGCGTCGAAGATGGCCTGCGCGTCCACCCGGCGCAGGCAAACGTTGACGCCAGCACGCGCCGCAATGGTCCAGGGAAAGCACCAGCCGTTGCAGTGGAACATGGGCAGCGTCCACAGGTACACCGCATGTTTGGGCATGTCCCACTCCAGCACGTTGCTGATGGCATTGCTGGCGGCACCCCGGTGGTGGTAGACCACGCCCTTGGGGTTGCCCGTGGTGCCACTGGTGTAGTTCAGCGCAATCGCATCCCACTCATCGGCGGGCAGGCTCCAGGCAAAGGCCGCATCGCCGCTGGCCACAAAGGCTTCGTAGTCGGTGCCGCCCAGGCTTTGAACGGCGGGGCCGTAAAGCGCGTCCTGCACCTCGATCACGCGGATGGGGGTAGTGCCCGTGCGCAGGGCCAGTGCCTTGGCCATGGTGCCGGTGAACTCCGGGTCCACGATCACGGCCTTGGCCTCGCCATGGTCGAGCATGAAGGCGATGGCCTCCGGGTCGAGCCGGGTGTTGAGGGTGTTGAGCACCACGCCGGCCATGGGCACGCCAAAGTGCGCCTCCACCATCGGCGGCGTGTTGGGCAGCATCACGGCCACGGTGTCGTTCTTGCCGATGCCGGCCTGGGTCAGCGCGCTGGCCAGCTGGCGGCAGCGCGCGTAGGTCTGGGCCCAGGTCTGGCGCAGCGTGCCGTGCACGATGGCCAGACGGTCGGGGTAGACCTCGGCCGTGCGTTCGATGAACGACAGGGGCGACAGGGCGGCAAAGTTGGCTTCGTTGCGGGGCAGGTGCTGGTCAAAGATGGAGGTCATGGGTCTGGGCAAGAAGGTGAACTACACACAGCCTAGCGCCGCAGGCTGACACGAAAGCAACACGGGCCGGCGCAGGCGCGGTGTGGACTGCGGTGCGCAGCCTCACAACCTTCGCTTGTGGCTCTGCTTGATGCGGTACATGGCCGCGTCGGCGCTGGCCATGAGTGTGCGCGCATCCTGCGCGTCGCGGGGGAACAGGCTCAGGCCGATGCTGGCGCGTACGGCCAGGGGCTCGCCGTCGATGTCCAGCGGTGGCTCGAACGCGTGCTGCAGCTTGGTCACGATCTGCAGCGCGGCCTCTTCGGAATCCACGTTTTCGCACAGCACCGTGAACTCGTCCCCGGCGAGCCGGGCTACGGTGTCCACCTGCCGCACGGCGCCGACGATGGTGCGTGCCACAGCCTGCAGCACCAGGTCGCCCACGGCATGCCCGCGCGTGTCGTTGATGGCCTTGAAGTCGTCCAGGTCCACGAACAACAGGGCACAGCTGCGGCCGCTGCGGCGCGACAGCTCCAGCACCTGGGCCAGGCGCTGCTCGAACATGCGGCGGTTGGGCAGGCCGGTGAGTGCGTCGTGGTGCGCCAGGTGGGCCATGGCGTCACGGCTCAGGTTCAGCTCGGCCAGCTGGCGGCTGATCTGCTGCTCCATGTCCTGGAAGCTGCGGGCCAGCTCGCCCACCTCGTCGCCCCGGTGCACCGGCAGCGCGCCGTGGGCCTCCCCGCGTGAAAACGCCTGCGCAGCCTTCACCATGGCCTGCAGCGGCTGGGTCACCAGGCGCGACACCCCGGCCGCCAGGGCCACACCCACCACGCTGAGCACCAGCAGGATCTTGAGGATGCTGCGGCCCAGGTCCAGCACCTCGCCCTGCACCACGGCCAGCGGCTGCGAGAGCCCCACGACCATGAAACGCCCCTCGTCCGCGTTGCCAAAGGGCATGCGCACAAAGGCAAAAACACGCGCCTCCTCGTCGTCGGTGCCGGACTGGCTGAGTACCGCCTCTTCGGCACGGCCGTCGACCAGCGCGGCCACCTGCGGGAACGACTCCTGGATCAGGATGCGCTGGCCCCGGTCAAAGCCAAAGGTCTGCGCGGCGTCCGGGTGCACCAGAAAGTCACCCCAACGGTTGCTCAGATAAAACCCGTAAGGGGTCGGCAGCGCCGCATTGAAGTTGTGCAGGAACGGCGCGGCCGCCACCCGCACCACCACCACGCCCCGCAGCTGGCCCCCCTGCACCACAGGCGACGCCATGTTGAACACGGGCACGGCCGCCTCCTGCGCGGCGTCTTCATGGTTGATGCCGAACTCGGACACATACACCTCCCCATCGGGCAGGCTGAGGGCTTCGAACACAAACGGAAAGTGCGACTTCTCCTGCAGCTGGTCATCGGGCACGCGCACCAGCTTGTCGCCCTGGCGGTCGATGCGCACCAGCTCCAGCCCGTAGTCGCTGGCGCTGATGAAGCGGATCTGCAAATAGGCGGGATGGGCCTGCAGGTTGGCCTTGAACAGGTCGGCCAGCCGTCCCTGGTCTTGTTCGACGGCAGCGGCGTCGGCCAGAAAGGCTGTGTCGCGCGCCACCGTGCCAAAGCCCGCCTGCATGTGGCGCGCCAGCACCTGCGTGGTGGCCAGCAGCGAGCGCTCGGCCCGCCCCTGCAGGCGTTCGCGGCTCGAGTCAAAGGTGTAGTAGCCCGCCAGAATGGCCGCGAACACACTGAACGAGGCCAGCAGGGCCCCCAGCCTCAGCGCGATGCTCCATTTCACGCGTGCCATCGGTCAGAACCGGTTGGGTCGGTCGCCCGACACGATGCGTTGCCAGAGGCGGGCGCGCAGGGCTTCGTCTTCCACCGGCTCCAGCCACACGATGGGGCCCATGGTCCCCCCGGGCACATCGCCCGCCAGCGCTGGTGGCTCGTCCAGGGTGTTGGCCAGCCCTTGGCGCCGCGTGAACTCGCGGCTCACGGCCGGGTCGAGCATGTAGTTGATCCACTCGGCAGCCAGCGCGACCTGGGTGGAGCGGCGGGTGATGGCCCAGCAATCCAGCCAGGCGAGCGCGCCCTCCTTGGGCACCACGTAGCCCACATCCAGTCCCGCATCGCGCAGCTGCTTGAGCTGCTGCTGGCCGTAGTTGGCGTGCATTACCGCCACCTTGTGCTTGCGAAACAGCTCCACCGACTCCTCGGGCAGGCTGTAGAACGACCGCACATTGCGCCGCAGGGCCACCAGGTCCTTGGCCAGCGGGCTGAAACGGGCGGCGTCGATGCGAAAAGGCGGCAGGCCCCGGCGCATGGCGGCCAGCGAAAACCCGTGGCTGCTGCCGTCAAACGCCAGCACCTTGCCCTGCCAGCGCGGGTCCCACAGCACGGCGATCGACTGCGGTGGCGTGCTGAACTGCTGGCGGTCATACACCAGCCCCATCTCGGAGTAGGTGAAGGGCATGGCATAGACCTCGCCCCGCCAGCCAATGCCCGAGATGGTGTGCAGCTGGCGAAACCGGGGCAGCTGCCCAGCAGTGTTGCGGATGTTGCCGAGCGGCAACGGCGCGAGCTTGTCATGGAGGATCAGCCGCGCAATTTCCGCCGTGTTGGCAGCCACCAGGTCAAAACCCGGCCCGTCGGTGCTGTCCATCTTGGCGCGCAAGACGTCGTCCGATGCCACGATGGTGATCTCCACCTTGACCCCATGGCGCTTCTCGAACACCGCGACAAAGTCCGGGTCGGCATAACCCGGCCAGGCCAGCACCCTGAGGACCGTCGCGGCCTGCGAGGCCCCCGGCAGCCATGCGAGCCCCGCCAGCGCGAACAGCAGCACGGGCAGGCTGGCGCGCCACCCGTGCAGCGCCCTACCCGCCAACGCCCGCCCACATGCCGCGAACCCCATGCCAAAAGCCTTTCCAGCAATAACTGGTTACAAAGAGTTTACGCGGACAATAGGGCGCGTGACGATCCCTCAGTCTTTCATTCAGGAACTGCTCACCCGTGTGGACGTGGTGGACATCGTGGGGCGCTACGTCCAGCTGAAAAAAGGTGGCGCCAATTTCATGGGGCTGTGCCCCTTTCACGGAGAGAAGTCGCCCTCTTTCAGCGTCAGCCCCGCCAAGCAGTTCTATCACTGCTTTGGCTGCGGCAAGAACGGCAATGCCATCAGCTTTCTGATGGACCACGCGGGCATGGGGTTTGTCGAGGCCGTCCAGGACCTGGCCCAGAGCGTGGGCCTGCAGGTGCCCGATGACGACATCTCCCCGCAGGAAAAGGAACGCGCCGCCGCCGCGCGACAGAAACAAGCCACGCTGAACGAGGTGCTGGAGAAAGCCGCCGACGCCTACCGCCGCCACCTGCGTGACTCGCAGCGCGCCATTGGGTATTTCAAGGGCCGGGGTGTCTCGGGCGCGGTGGCCAAGCGCTACGGACTGGGCTACGCGCCCGAAGGCTGGCGCAGCCTGGCCAGCGTGTTCCCAAGCTACGACGACCCGCTGCTGGAGGAAAGCGGCCTGGTCATCGTCAACGACGAAGACGGTGGCAAGCGCTATGACCGGTTTCGCGACCGGGTGATGTTCCCCATCCGCAACGTCAAGGGCGAGTACATCGGCTTTGGTGGCCGGGTGCTGGGGGACGACAAGCCCAAGTACCTCAACTCCCCCGAAACCCCGGTGTTCCACAAGGGGCGCGAGCTGTACGGCCTGTTCGAGGCCCGCACGCCCATCCGGGAGGCAGGCTACGCGCTGGTCACCGAGGGCTATATGGACGTGGTGGCCCTGGCGCAGCTGGGTTTTCCGAACGCGGTGGCCACACTGGGCACGGCGTGCACGCCAGAGCATGTGCAAAAGCTGCTGCGGTTTACCGACGCGGTGGTGTTCAGCTTTGACGGCGACAACGCCGGGCGGCGCGCCGCGCGCAAGGCCCTGGACGGCGCCCTGCCCCACGCTACCGACACGCGCAGCATCAAGTTTCTGTTCCTGCCCGCAGAGCACGACCCGGACAGCTTCATCCGCGACCATGGCACCGACGCCTTTGCGCGCCATGTGAGCGACGCCATGCCGCTGAGCCGCTTCCTGGTCGAGTCGGCCAGCGAGGGCTGCGACCTGGCCACCGCCGAAGGCCGCGCGCACATGGCCAGCAATGCACGCCCGCTGTGGACGGCGCTGCCCGACGGCGTGCTCAAGCGCCAGCTGCTGGGCGAGCTGGCCGAGCTGACCCAGCTCAATGCCCGCGACCTGTCCGACCTATGGGGCCAGGCCGCCGCCCGCGACGGCCTGCGCGCTGCACACCATGCCCCCCCGCAGCGCCACCCGCCCCGTACCGCCCCTGATGACGCCCCCAGTTGGGATGCCCCGCCCGACACCGATGGCTGGCAACCCCACAGCGAGTCGACAGGCACGGCCTACGACCCCGGCTACGGCAGTTACGGCAACCAGGGAGGCTACGGAGGCCAAAATGGCTATGGCAGCGGCGGCAAGCCTCCGTTCCGCAAGGGAGGCGACTGGAAAAGCGGCGGGGGCTGGAAAAAACGCGACAAGGACGCTCCCTGGCCGCCCCAGCCCCGTTTGCCCCGCACGCCGGCCATGGGCCGGGCGGACCACGCGGCGCGGCTGCTGCTGTCGCACATGGCGTTTCTGGAAGAGCTGACGCACGACGACCACACCACACTGGCGGCCCAGCCTGCGCCCCATGGGCCACTGTTTGCGTGGCTGGAGGCGCAGTTCCACGAACATGGCCCCCTGGCGTGGGCCGTGCTGCGCGAAAGCCTGCGCGATCACGAGTGCGAAGAGCTGGCCGTCAAGGTGATGACCGGCTCGCATGCGCAGACCGAGGGCGAACTGCACGAATTGCGGCTGGAGCTGCGCGACCTGCTCACCCGCATGCAGATCGAAGACATCAAGGAGCAGCAAAAAGTGCTGGTGCTGCAGGTGGCACAAGACCCCTCGGCCCTGGAGCGCTACCGGGCGCTGGCCGAAAAGCGCAAGGAACTGGAGCAAATAGCGCCAAAAACCACTTGAATAGGGTCTGGGCGGTATAATATAAGGTTAGTTATTGGCAAGAGCGACAGCAGCACCTCCGAGCCGGGCCACCGTGACAAACGCGCACCTATGCGCTGATGGGCCCACTTATCGCAAGGACTGCACACCAAATGATCGCCCAGACATCTTGCCGCTGAGGGTGTCCCCTCCAGGCGCAAAGCCCTCGTTGCTTTGCGTTGCCACCCGCGCCGGGATCTGAGGCGCTTGCGTTTTCTTTGTGTCCGTTTTTGATTCTGAGGTTGCTCCATGCCCGCTCAAAAGTCCGCGAAGTCGCCCAAGTCTGCCTCAGGCACCGCCGCAAAGGCTGTCTCCAAAACCGCGGCCAAAGCGCCGGCCAAGGCGGCCCCCAAAAAGGCCGCTGCCGCCGCGCCCGCCCCGGTCGCCAAGAAAGTGAAAACTGTGCCCGTGAAAAGTACCGCCGAGCTGATCAAAGCTGCCGATGAGTTGCTGAAGAAGAAACCTGCCCGCGCCAAGGCCGTCGCCGCCGCCGACGACGAAGAAGCGCCCAAGAAAAAGCCTGGCCGCCCCGCCAAGGCTGCTGGTGCCGCCGAAGCCAAAGCCCCCGCCAAGCGCGGCCGCAAGCCCAAGGCAGCCGCCGGCGGCGATGAGAGCGTGGACGATACCGACCTGTCGGACATCGAGGCCGACCTCGAAGGCGAGATCGAAGAGACCCCCGAGGCAGCCGCCACGGTCGAGAAGGTCAAGCCCCTGCGCATGAAGATCAGCAAGGCCAAGGAACGCGCCTTGATGAAGGAATTCGGCCTGGACGAAACCGTCCTGTCCGAAGAGGACATGCAAAAGCGCCGCCAGCGCCTGAAGGCCCTGATCAAGCTGGGCAAGACCCGCGGCTACCTCACGCACGTTGAAATCAACGACCACTTGCCCGACAAGCTGGTCGATGCCGAAACCCTCGAAGCCGTCATCACCACCCTGAACGACCTGGGCGTGGCGGTGTACGAGCAGACGCCCGATGCCGAAGCGCTGATCATCACGGACAACGCTCCCGCTGGCGCCACCGAAGAAGAAGCCGAAGAAGCCGCCGAAGCCGCGCTGTCCACCGTGGACTCGGAATTCGGCCGTACCACTGACCCCGTGCGCATGTACATGCGCGAAATGGGCACCGTGGAGCTGCTGACCCGCGAAGGCGAAATCGAAATCGCCAAGCGCATCGAAGGCGGCCTGATGGCCATGATGGAGGCGATCAGCGCATCGCCCGCCACCATCGCCGAGATCCTCAACATGGGCGAGGAGATCCGCGAAGGCAAGGTCGTCATCTCGACCATCGTGGACGGCTTCTCCAACCCCAACGAGGCCGACGACTATGTGGCCGAAGAAGACTTCGACGAATTCGACGAGGCCGATGACGACGACGGCAAGGGCGGCTCCAAGGCGCTGACCAAGAAGCTGGAAGAACTCAAGAAGCAGGCACTGGAGCGCTTTGACAAGCTGCGTGAGCTGTTCGAAAAAGTGCACAAGGTCTACGACAAGGAAGGCTACGGCACGCCTGCCTATGTCAAAGCGCAAGCTGCTTTGTCGGCCGAGCTGATGACCATCCGCTTCACCGCCAAGACCATCGAGAAGCTGTGCGACATGGTGCGCGGCCAGGTGGACGACGTGCGCAAGAAGGAACGCGAGCTGCGTCGCATCATCGTGGACAAGTGCGGCATGCCCCAGGAGACCTTCATCAAGGACTTCCCGCCCAACCTGCTGAACCTGCAGTGGGTCGAGAAGCAGGCCACCGCCGGCAAGCCCTGGTCGGCAGTAATTGCGCGCAACATCCCGCCCATCCAGGACCTGCAGCAAAAGCTGATCGACCTGCAGTCGCGCGTGGTCGTGCCGTTGGCCGAGCTCAAAGGCATCAACAAGCGCATGAACGAAGGTGAAGCCACCTCGCGCGATGCCAAGAAGGAAATGATCGAGGCCAACCTGCGCCTCGTGATCTCGATCGCCAAGAAGTACACCAACCGTGGCCTGCAGTTCCTCGACTTGATCCAGGAAGGCAACATCGGCCTGATGAAGGCGGTGGACAAGTTCGAATACCGCCGGGGCTACAAGTTCTCGACCTATGCCACCTGGTGGATTCGCCAGGCCATCACCCGCTCGATCGCCGACCAGGCGCGCACCATCCGTATCCCGGTGCACATGATCGAGACGATCAACAAGATGAACCGCATCAGCCGCCAGCACTTGCAAGAGTTTGGTTTCGAGCCCGATGCGTCCATCCTGGCGGCCAAGATGGAGATCCCCGAGGACAAGATTCGCAAGATCATGAAGATCGCCAAAGAGCCGATCTCCATGGAAACGCCGATCGGCGACGACGACGACAGCCATCTGGGCGACTTCATCGAGGACGGTGCCAACACCGCGCCTATCGAAGCCGCCATGCAGGCCGGCCTGCGCGACGTGGTCAAGGACATCCTGGACGGCCTCACCCCGCGCGAAGCCAAGGTGCTGCG
Organism: Acidovorax sp. K2F; assembly: GCF_025246485.1. NCBI lineage: Bacteria > Pseudomonadati > Pseudomonadota > Betaproteobacteria > Burkholderiales > Comamonadaceae > Acidovorax > Acidovorax sp. K2F. Next base: position 26,306 of record NZ_JAOBSQ010000029.1, on the reverse strand, counting down.
CATGCGCTTCGGCATCGAGATGACCAGCGACCACACGCTGGAAGAAGTGGGCAAGCAATTCGACGTGACCCGCGAGCGCATTCGCCAAATAGAAGCCAAGGCGCTGCGCAAGCTCAAGCACCCCAGCCGCTCTGACAAGCTGCGCAGCTTCATCGACTCGCTGTAAGCCTCGCGACCCAGCCTTTATGGCTCCAACGCCCTGCCCCGCACCTGCGGCGCAGGGCGTTTTTCATGGTGCGCTGATCGGCGCACCGCTCTGCACGGGGCCATAAACCCCGTGTTTACCCTGATGCCAGCGACAGCAGACTGACAGCTTGGCTGGCGACCATTGCGCGCAGCCCAGGTGGTGCGCAGGTCCCTTCCCTGTGCATGCCGCCACAGGCTGACTGCGTTGCTTCGGCGTGGCAACGCGCAAGCAACCCAGTCAGGGCGCTCCCGCAGCGGCCTGAGATCTGGTTCCCGACGCCCTTCCTGCCTTCCCTCTTGTCAAAGGACTTTCCATGTCTGCAGCCATCGACCGCCGCCGTGCCCTTGCCCAATCCGTTGCGACCGCCCTGGCCTGGACTGCGCTCGGCCCCTCCGCCTGGGCGCAGAGCGCTGCGCCAGCAGCCCGTCCTGCCCCTGCAGCCGCCAAGCCTGCCAAGCTGGCGGGCACCGTGCGCATCGTGATCCCTGCCAACGCCGGTGGCGGCTGGGACCAGACAGGCAGAGCCCTCGGAGCAGCCATGGTCGCAGCCGGCGCTGCGGACCAAGTGGAATACGAAAACATCGGCGGCAAGGGCGGCACCATCGGCCTGGCCAAATACGCCGAAAAGTACAGCAACGACCCCAACACGCTGCTGATGGGTGGCATGGTGATGGTGGGCGCCGTGGCACTGCAAAAGCCTGCAGTGGACATGACACAGATCCAGCCCCTGGCGCGGCTCACCAGCGACTATCTGGTGGCGGCCGTGGCAGCCAACTCGCCCATCAAGACCACCAAGGACCTCGCCGATGCGCTGCGTGCCGACCTCAAGGCCGTGCCGATTGCCGGTGGTTCGGCCGGTGGTGTGGACCACATCTACGCAGGCGTGCTGGCCCGCGCCGCCAAGGCCAACCCGGAGGGGCTGGTCTACAAACCCTTCCCTGGCGGTGCCGAGGTGGTCGAGGCCGTGCTGTCGGGCAACGCGGCGCTGGGCCTGTCGGGCTACAGCGAGTTCAACGATGCCATTGCCAGCGGCAAGCTGCGCGCGGTGGGCGTGTCGTCGCGCCGCAGCGTCTTTGGCCTGCCTTCGTTCCGCGAACAGGGGCTGGACGCTGTGATGGCGAACTGGCGGGGCGTGTTCACCGGCAAGGGCGTGTCCGCCGCACGCACGGCGGAGATGCTGGCCGCCGTCGAAGCCGCCACCCACCACGAATCCTGGCTGCGCACGCTCAAGCAGAACCGGTGGGAACCCTCTTGGCTCACCGGCAAGGATTTGGCAGAGTTCATGGAACTGGACCTCACGACCGCCCGCGTGATGGTGTACCTGCTCAAGCTGAAGGCCTGAGAAGGTCTGAACACCCCCGCCGCAAGCGCCTCTGATCACCAGCCGACCGGCCTGCTGCAGAACCTTTGGAGCCTCTGATGAAAATGTCCAACTACTCCATCGGCGCACGCATGGCCACGGCCCTGGGCCTGGTGCTGACCCTGTTGCTGGGGGCCGCGCTGTTCGGCATTGCCGCCCTGTACCGAACGCTGGGCACCTACGACACCACGGTGCAACAGCGCGTGGCGCAGGAGCGCGCCGTGAGCCGCATGGAAAGCGAGTTCAAGACCCAGGTGCTGGAGTGGAAGAACACCCTGCTGCGGGGCGAGGACTCGCGCAAGCGCGAACTGCACTGGAACGCCTTCCAGGCCAGTGAAAAACGGGTGGCCGATGCGGCCAAGGCGCTGGAGCCCCAGCTGACCGACGCGCAGGAAAAGGCGGCGCTGCAAAAGTTCACCCAGGCCCACGCCCAGATGGCGCAGGGCTACCGCAAGGGCTTTGAGGTGTTCCAGTCGCTGGGCTTTGTGCCCTCGGCGGGCGATGCGGACGTGGCCGACATCGACCAGGGCCCCGCCAAGCTGCTCACCGAGCTAAGCCAGCAGGTGGCCGCCAGCAGTGCGGCCATCGCCCAGGAGGCTGCGCAGGACGCCCGGCGCGCACTGTTCAGCAGCCTGGTGGCACTCGCGCTGGTCACGGCGCTGGGCGCCTGCGCGGGCTGGCTGCTCACCCGCTCGGTGGTGCGCCCCCTGGGGGTGGCGGTGTCGGTGGCGCACAAGGTGGCGGCGGGCGATCTCACCACACGCATCGAGGTGGAGGGCAAGGATGAACCCGCGCGCCTGCTGGAGGCCTTGCGCGCCATGCAGGACAACCTGGAAAACGTGGTCTCTGGCGTGCGCAGCAATGCCGAGGGCGTGGCCAGCGCCAGCGCCGAAATTGCGCAGGGCAATGCCGACCTGAGCATGCGCACCGAAGAGCAGGCATCGTCGCTGGACGAAACCACCTCGTCGATGCAGCAGCTGCAATCCACGGTGCAGCAGAACGCCTCCAACGCCCAGCGCGCGAACGAGCTGGCGCGCAACGGCGCCACCGTGGCGCAGCGGGGGGGTGACGTGGTCACGCAGATGGTGGAGGTGGTCCAGGGCATCCAGGACAGCTCGCGCCGCATTGCCGACATCATTGGCGTCATCGACGGCATCGCATTCCAGACCAACATCCTCGCGCTCAATGCCGCCGTCGAGGCCGCGCGCGCCGGTGAACAAGGCCGGGGCTTTGCCGTGGTGGCCAGCGAGGTGCGCAACCTCGCCACCCGCAGCGCCAGCGCCGCACGCGAGATCAAGCAGCTCATCCAGACCAGCGTGGAGCGCGTGCAGGCCGGCTCGGACCTGGCGCGCAACGCTGGCACCACCATGGCCGAGGTGGTGTCGTCCATCCGGGGTGTGAGCGCGCTGATGGAAGAGATCAGCCAGGCCAGCGCCGCGCAGACCAGCGACATGCTGCGCGTGACGCAGGCCATCGTGCGCATGGACGAGGCGACACAGCAGAACGCCGCCCTGGTGGAGGAGAGCGCCGCTGCCGCAGGCAGCCTGAGCGGGCAGGCGCAGCAACTGGTGCAGGCCGTAGAGGTGTTCCGCCTGCGCCACGCCCACCCCGCGCTCCCCGCGCCGCGCGCCTGACGGGGGTTGCCGCAAGGCAGTTGCACATCACACCGCACCCGCGGTGGCACCGCAGCCCTGCGGGCGCAGGGCCACGGCGGCCATGCAAATGCTATCAATACAATAGCTACTCAGGCATATTGCACTAGCGCAAGCGCCCGAAAACCCTCAAAACCTGCCTGCTGCTGCGCAAAAACACGCTGCAGGCAGCCCTCTGCGCTGCGTCAGTCGATCTTCACGTTCGCGTTCTTCACCACCTGCGCCATGCGCGCTGCTTCGCTGCGGAAGAAGGCGGCGGCCGGCTCGGGCGGCGTGAGCTTGATCTCGTAGCCCTGCGCGATCAGCGCATCACGGGCCTCGGGCATCTCCATGGCGGCCTTGAAGCCGTTGTACAGCCGCGCCAGCTCGGCCTTGGGCAGGCCCGCAGGCGCCACGGGGGCGATCCACCCGTCCAGCTCATAGCCCGGCAGGCCTTGTTCGGCAATGGTGGGCACGCCCGGCAGTGCGGCCACGCGGGTGGCCGTGGTCACCCCCAGGGCCCGCAAGGCGCCTACCTTGATGTGCGCAGCCGCGGGTGCCACTGCCACCACCCCCAGCTGCACCTGCCCGCCCAGGATGTCGTTCATCAGCGGGCCCATGCCCCGGTAGGGGATGTGCTTGATGTCGAGCTTGGCCTGGTCCACGAACATGGCCGCACCCAGGTGCAGGATGGTGCCGTTGCCCGACGAGCCGTAGTTGAGCACGCCGGGTTTGGACTTGGCCAGCGCGATCAGCTCCTGCACCGTCTTGGCGGGCACCGCAGGGTGCGCGACCAGCACAAACGGCGTGGCGCCCAGGATGGTGATGGGGGTGATGTCGGCCAGCGAGTCGAACGGAATGTTCTTGTACACGCTGGGGTTGACCACGTGGTTGTTGGACACCACGCCGATCACCGAGCCGTCCTTGGGCGCACGCACGATCTGCGTGGTGCCGGTGATGCCGCCCGCGCCCGGAAGGTTCTCGATGACGATGGGCTGGCCCAGCGCCTTGGCCAGGCTGGTGCTGATGGCGCGGATGGCGCCGTCGGCCCCGGAGCCCGCCGACAGCGGCAGGATCACGCGCAGCGGCTTGCCATCGCCCTGGGCACGCGCCATGCGGGGCAGGCCCCAGGCGGCGGCGCCCAGCGCGGCCGCGCCGGTTGCCAGCGCCTGGCGGCGCGTGAGCACGCCATGGCCGGCGGGCGAGATGCGGTGCATGTCAAAAGCAGGGGTGGGCTGGGGCACGGTTGTCTCCGGTAGTGGGGTTGGAATCCGGGGCCTGCGGTCTGCGCCGCGTGGGTTGCCCCGGTCGTCAAGGAAAAATCAGGCAATGGCCCCGGTGGCCTGCAGCGCGGTCACTTCATCGGCTGTGTAGCCCAGGCCCTGCAGCAGCTCGGCGGTGTGCTGGCCCAGGCGCGGCGGGTCGCAGCGCACATCGAGCCGCTGGCCGTCCATGCGCAGCGGCATCAGCGTGATCTGCGCGGTCTGCCCGGCACGTTCGCCATCGGGCAGCGTGATGTCGGCCAGTCCGCCCGTGGCTTGCAGGTGCGGGTCGTCAAACAGCTCTTCAGGCCGGCGGATGGGTGCAAACGGCAGGCCGTGGCGCTCGAAGATGGCCGCCAGTTCATCGGCCGTGTGCTGCGCCAGCCGCTCGCGCAGCACGGGCATCAGCGTGGGGCGGGCGCGTACGCGGTCGTTGTTGGTGGCCAGGCTGGTGTCGGCCTTCAGGTCGGCATAGCCCATGGCATCGCAAAAGGTCTGCCACTGCGCATCGCTCACGGCGGCCAAAAAGATCTGCCCGCCGTCCTTCACGCTGAACACGTCGTACACGGCCCAGGAAGAGATGCGGTCGGGCATGGGCGCGGCCGGTTTGCCGGTGACGGCGTACTGCATCATGTGCTGGCCGACCAGGAACACGTTGTTCTCGAACAGCGCCGAGTCCACCTCCTGCCCCCGCCCGGTGATGCCGCGCTGCATCAGCGCCGCCATCGCGCCAATCGCGCCAAACATGCCGCCCATGATGTCGTTCACGCTGCTGCCCGCGCGCAGCGGGTCGCCGGGGCGTCCGGTCATGTAGGCCAGGCCGCCCATCATCTGCACCACCTCGTCGAGCGCCGTGCGGTGCTCGTACGGGCCGGGCAAAAAGCCCGTGTGGTTGACGTAGATAAGGCGCGGGTTGACCTGGCTCAGCGCGGCGTAGTCCAGGCCGTATTTCGTCATCACACCGGGCTTGAAGTTCTGCGCCACCACGTCGGCCGATGCGGCCAGCTTGCGCGCCACCGCCAGGCCCTCGGGGCTGCGCAGGTCGAGCGCAATGCTCTTCTTGTTGCGGTTGAACATGGGAAAGAAACCGGCACCTGCGCCCAGCAGGTGGCGCGTGCGGTCGCCATCCACGGGCTCGACCTTGATGACCTCGGCGCCCAGGTCGGCCAGCACCATGCCGCAGGTGGGGCCCATGACCATGTGGGTGAACTCCACCACGCGCAGGCCTTCCAGCGGCAAGCGGGGGGACGAGGGGGTAGCGGGTGTGTGGTCGTTCATGTTCAGGGCGTTCCGAAAAAGGTTTCAGGCCGTTGTGGCTTCGCACAGCGCGGCGGGTGCGGCATTCTGCGGCAGCCCGGCCTGCCACAGCGTGCCATGCAGGGTCTCGCCCGCCAACCATCCGGCCACACGCTGGCGCAGTTCGAGCAGCGCGGCCACGTCGATGCCCGTGGCAACGCCCATGCGCTCCAGCATGAACACCAGGTCTTCGGTGGTGACATTGCCGCTGGCGCCCGGCGCGTGCGGGCAGCCGCCGATGCCCGCCAGGCAGGCGTCAAAGCGGGTGATGCCTGCCTGCCAGGCGGCATACACATTGGCCAGACCCATGCCGCGCGTGTCGTGGAAGTGCGCGCAGGCCAGGCGGTCGCCCACCAGGGCCCGGGCTTTTTCAAACAAACGGGCGACCGAGGCCGGGTCGGCAAAACCCACGGTGTCGGCCAGGCTTACGTGGTCGGCGCCTGCGTCGAGCAGCGCCTGCATCAGGCGCAGCACTTCGCTCTCTGCCACCTCGCCCTGCAGGGTGCAGCCAAAGGCCGTGCCCACGCCACCTTCGATCAAGGTGCAGCGGCCGCTGCTGTCGCGCAGCGCACGGATGCGCGCCACCTCGGCCACCACCTCGTCGGGCGTCTTGCGCAGGTTGGCCAGGCTGTGGGCGTGGCTGGCAGACAAAGGCACCACCATCAGGTCGGCACCACAGTCCAGAGCGCGCTCGGCGCCCTTGAAATTGGGCACCAGCACCGAGGCCACCAGGCCGGGCAGCGCTTTGGCATGGGCCAGCACCTCGGCCGTGTCGGCCAGCTGGGGCAACAGACGGGCGGGCACGAAGGAGCCCACCTCGATCTCGCGCTGGCCGGCGGCGTAGGCTGCGTTGAGCCATTCGATCTTGTGCGCGGTGGACACCACCGTGGCAATGCTTTGCAGGCCGTCGCGCAGGCCCACTTCGCGGACGATGGCGCGGGCCACCGGGGGCTGCAGGTCGGACGGGATCGGGGAGGTGTGCACGGGATGTCTCTTTCGGGTGGGTCTGGGCAAGATTCTAAAAATTCCCGAATGAATCAGAAAATACATCTCGGAAGCCATAACATTCCCAAACGGAACATCACAACACTTGGAGGTTTGCCATGCGCGACCTGGATCTGCAGACCCTGCGCCTGTTTGCCGCCGTGTGCGAGCAGCGCAGCATCGCGCGCGTGGCGGAGCAGGAGTCCATCGTGGGTTCGGCCATCAGCAAGCGGCTGGCGCAGCTGGAAGACACCGTGGGCACGCCGCTGCTGCTGCGCAAGCGCCGAGGCGTGGTGCCCACCCCGGCGGGCGAGACGCTGCTGGAGCACGCCCGCACCATGCTGGCCAGCGTGGGGCAGATCGAGCGCGACATGGCGGCCTACGCCACCGGCACGCGCGGCCATGTGCGCATGCTGGTCACGGCCTCGGTCATGGCTGAGTCGCTGGCCGACGACGTGGCGGCCTTCTTGCAAGACCCGGCGCACCGCAATATCCAGATCAGCCTGGAAGAACGCGTGAGCCCGGACGTGGTGCAAGGCGTGCGCGACGGCAGCGCGTCCATCGGCATTTGCTGGGACGCAGCCGACCTGTCGGGCCTGGAAACCAGCGCCTACCGCAGCGACCACCTGGCTGTGGTGGCACACGAGTCGCACCCCGTGGCCCAGCTGCAGAGCGTGCGGTTTGCCGACGTGCTGGAGCACGAATTCGTCAGCATGCCCGCGCTCAGTGCAGTGCAGGTGCTGCTGGCGCGTGCCGCTGCGGTGGAGGGAAAAATGCTGGCCCACCGCGTGCTGGTGTCCAACTTTGACGCCGCGCTGCGGGTGGTGCGCGCCAACCTGGCCATCAGCGTGGTGCCGCGCGAAGTGGCCCAGCCGTTTGCCCAGCTGGCACCGGTGCGCATCGTCCCGGTGAGCGACCCCTGGGCCCAGCGGCGCTTTGCCATCTGCTACCGCAGCGCCCAGTGGCTGCCCCCCGCGGCCCAGTTGCTGGTCGCGCATCTGGCGGGGCTGGGGCGCAGCTGACAGGGGCCGAAAACCGTGGCCCTGTCGCAACAGTTTGATACGCAACATTGTATTTTTCGCCACTAGCGCATGTGTGCTGTGCGTTCTGAGCTACTAAACTTGTAGCAAAATGGGTTCCGCGCTATAGTCTCAGCGCATCAGCGGGCCCGGTTGACGGCCACCCGCACTGAATCCAGATCCAACACTTGCGCGAGGAGAAGCGTCCATGAGCTCCAAAGAAAATGCTTCCATCAACCAGCTTTTCGAGAAACTTGAATGCCGCTATGCGCTGCGCGTGCTGTGGGCCCTGAAGGACGGCCACCCCCAGACGTTCCGCCTGCTGCAGGACAGCGTGGGTGGCATCACCCCCAACACGCTCAACACCCGCATCAAAGAGCTGCGCGAAGCCGGTTTTGTGGACCATGGCAGCGACGGCTACACCGTCACCCCCTCGGGCGCTGACCTGCTCAAGCGCCTGTCGGACGTGCAGGCCTTTGCCACCCGCTGGGTCGCAGGCCGCGCCAAGAAGGCCTGAGCCCTCTTCCCTCCCCCTGCTCGCCCTGCCCCGCAGGGAAAAGCCCCGCCGGACCTCCGCGCGGGGCTTTCGTTAAAATAGGGATCAAAATAGCTTCAAGCGCAATCAAAACATGCGTCTGAAGCTATATTTTTAATAGCAAACAAGGAACTTCCATGGCACTGACCACCACTGCATCCGGCCTGCAATACGAAGACACCACCGTGGGCGAAGGCGCCGAAGCCACCAAGGGCCAGAACGTGTCGGTGCACTACACCGGCTGGCTGTACAACAACGGTGAGCAAGGTGCCAAGTTCGACTCCAGCCGCGACCGCAACGACCCTTTTGAATTTGCACTGGGCGCCGGCATGGTCATCAAGGGCTGGGACGAAGGCGTACAGGGCATGAAGATCGGCGGCCAGCGCACGCTGATCATCCCCGCCGCCCTGGGCTACGGTGCGCGCGGTGCGGGCGGCGTGATCCCCCCGAACGCCACGCTCAAGTTCGACGTGGAACTGCTCAAGGTGGGCCGCTGATCTCAGCCCCCTTCCGGTCTGCATCGGCAAAACAAAAGCGGCCCTCGGGCCGCTTTTTTCATGCCCGCGCATCTTGCAAACGGGCTTTGGCTGGGGAGCCCTCAGACTCCTATCCATCAAGACCAGTCCGGAACCCCGGGGCCTCAATCAAACAGCGCCTTGTCCAGCCGCTCGAACTTGGCATCACCCACCGCCTCCCGGATTTTGGGGGCCAGTGCCGCCAGGTCTTCAAAACTGCCTGCGCCCTCCACCGCGAGGTTCAAGCGAAACCCGCGCAAGCCCAGCGCCGCCGTCAGCTCCGTGGCGATGGGATACGCCGCCTGGTAGCGCTCCATGGGCGAACGCCCCGAGCCTTCGACGGGCGACGCCACCGTGCCCAGATCGGTGGCGGGAGCCTCTGCCAGCGTGGCGGATGCGAGGGATGCACTGGCAGCAACGGAGCCAACGACTGCGGCAGCCATCTGCCCACCCACCGGCGCCAACAGCCCCTGGGCGATCATGGCCTGCACATCGTCCTGCGTGATACCCATGGCCGCCGTGGCCGCCAAAATCTCCCCCGTGGTGCGCTTGCCGTCAAAAAGAATGAAGGCCGAACGCTGGCGCGAGCTCAGGCTGCCGTGACGGTCCTTGAGTGCTTCCTGGCCTGCGGGGGTTTTGACGAGAACCATGAGTCTCCTAGTAGTGAGCAGTCGCGGGGGGACGCCGCAAGGCTATCACCTGCGAACCAGAATCCCATGTTTTGGCACCTCTGCAAATCGGGGTTTACACATAACCCCCGCGCAGAGCCAATCCCTCACATCTCCGAGCGAATGCGTGGCAGCGGCGGTGCAGGCCGGGTGATCCAGCTGACCACCAAGGTAACGAGCAGGCCACAGGGCACACCAAACACCCCGGCCGAAATGGGCTGGATGCCGAACCACAACCCATCGGCCAGCAGCCAGCGCGGCAGCGCCTGCATGGCGGGCACATGCGACAGCATGTAGTACACCGTGATGGCCAGCCCGCCCAGCATGCCCGCCACCGCGCCTTGCCGCGTGGTGCCCCGCCAGAAGATTCCCAGCACCATCACCGGCACAAACGCCGACGCCGCCAGCGAGAAGGACGCCGACACCATGGGCAGGATTTCGGATGGCTTGAGCGCCGCCACAAACGCAGCCGACAAGGCCACGGCCAGCAGCGTGAACTTGGTCAGGATCACCCGCTGCTCGGGCGACGCCTGGCGGCGCGTGTCCTGAAAATACAGGTCGCGCACGAGCGCATTGCTGATCGTGAGCAGCAAGCCGTCGGCCGTGGACAGCGCCGCTGCCAGGCCCCCTGCCGCCACCAGGCCCGACACTACGTACGGCAGCCCACCCAGTTCGGGCGTGGCCAGCATGATGAGGTCAGCCCCCAGCCGGATCTCTCCAAACTGGATCAGGCCATCGCCGTTCACGTCTTCCACCGACAGCAGCGAGCTGTCCACCCGCGCCCACTGCGCCATCCAGGTGGGCAGGGCCTCAAAACTGCTGCCCACCAGGTTCTGCATGACCTCGAACTTCACCAGCACCGCCAGCGCGGGCGCACTGAGGTACAGCAGCGCAATGAAAAACAGCGACCAGCCCACCGACGCACGGGCCGCAGACACCGTGGGCGACGTGTAGTAGCGGGTCAGCAGGTGGGGCAGCCCGGCGGTGCCCACCATCAGGCAGAACATCAGCGCGAGGAAGTTGCGACGCGTGAGCTCGTAGTCGCGTTGCTCCTCGGGGGTGCCGTGGGGGTCGCCGGCATAGGCCTGGCTGTGGGGCGGCAGCCCGCCCAGGGGGCGCGCGCGCTCGTAGTTCTCGCGCATTTCGCGGGTCCAGCGCTCGCGGGCAGCTGCAGCATCGCGGGGCAGCGCCGCCAGCTCGCGGCTGGCGGAGACGATCAGGCCCACATCAGCATTCTGCGCACGCAGGGCCCGGATGCGCTCACGACCCTTTTCGCGTTCACGCTCCAGGGCCGCCTCCACATCCTGCAGGCGCGCTTCGAAGTCCTTGGCGCGCTGCAGGTAAGCCTGCACCACCTGGTGTTCGGCCGGGGAGTCGAGCAGCTGCGCCTCCAGGTCGGCAATCTTGCTGATCTGCGCGCCATATACCAATGGCGCCAGCGGGTTGCCCAGTTGCTTGTATGCCAGCCACGACACCGGGATCATGAACGCCAGCAGCAGCACCACATACTGCGCCACCTGCGTCCAGGTGATGGCCCGCATGCCGCCCAGGAACGAGCACAGCAGCACCCCGCCCAGGCCCAGCATGATGCCGATCTCGAACTGCACGCCGGTGAGGCGCGACGCAATCAGCCCCACGCCGTAGATCTGCGCCACCACGTAAGTGAACGAGCACAAGACAGCCGCCAGCGCTGCAATCACACGCGGCCAGCGCCCGCCAAAACGCACATGGAAAAAATCGGGAATGGTGTACAGCCCCATGGCCCGCAGGTGCGGCGCAATCAGCATGGCGACGAGGCAGAAGCCCCCTGTCCACCCCAGCAGATAGGCCAAACCACCGGCCTGCCCTGGCGTGCCCGAAAAGCCCTGCAGGTACAGCGCGCCCGACAGGCTGATGAAGGACGCTGCACTCATCCAGTCGGCCGCCGTGGCCATGCCGTTGTACATGGGCGGAATGCGCCGCCCCGCCACGTAGTAGTCCTCGGGGTCGGTCGTGCGGCCGTACACGCCGATGCCGGCATACACCATGACGGTGAGGAACAGAAAAATCGGGCCGATCCAGTGGCGCGACAGCCCCTGGTGCTCCGCCCAGGTCATCAGGGCCAGAAAACCCAGCACCCCCGCCACGTACAGCGCCAGAATGCGGTGCAGCCGCCACAAATAGGCGCGGTCCGCCTCCGCACCGCCTGGCTTGCGCTCAGCCATGGGCGCGGTCTTCTGCGGCAGGGGCGGAACGCTCCAACGCCTCGCGTTGCTGCTGGTCCTGCCGCTCAAAACGGTTCATGGCCCAGCCGTAGGCGACCACGATGGCGATGAACACCAGCACCGCACCCTGCGCCGCAATCCAGTAGCCCAGGGGCCAGCCCCCCACCACCAGCACCTGCAGGTCGCGGGCGAAGTAGGTGGCACCGAACGACACCAAGGCCCAGAGCAGGAGCAAACCTGCCTTGAGCCACAGGTGGCGCACGTCGTGCAAATCGGGAGGAAACGGCCCCGCCATCTCGGCGTCGGCGGGGCGGTTGGCGGGCTGCTGCAACGGCATCACGGGCGCGGCATCACAGACACGATGGCGGGTGGTGCAGTGGGCACATGGTGCACAGGGCAGCCCGGTCGGTGCGTCAGCCTGCCAGTTGCTGCCAGGTGGCAATCACGCTGTCGGGGTTGAGCGAGATCGACGAGATGCCTTCCTTGGCCAACCACTGCGCAAAGTCAGGGTGGTCGCTGGGGCCCTGGCCGCAGATGCCGATGTACTTGCCCTGGGCCAGGCAGGCCTTGATGGCCTGGTGGATCAGTGCCTCCACGGCCGGGTCACGTTCGTCAAAGTCCTGGGCCAGCAGCTCCAGGCCCGAGTCGCGGTCCAGGCCCAGCGTGAGCTGGGTCAGGTCGTTGGAGCCGATGGAGAAGCCGTCGAAGAACTCCAGGAAGCGCTCGGCCAGGATGGCGTTGCTGGGCACTTCGCACATCATGATGACCTTGAGGTCGTCCTTGCCACGCTGCAGGCCATGGCTGGCCAGCAGCTTGGTCACGCGTTCGGCCTGGCCCAGGGTGCGCACAAAGGGCACCATCACCTGCACGTTGGTCAGGCCCATGTCGTTGCGCACGCGCTTCAAGGCTTCACATTCCATCGCAAAGGCTTCGCCGAAGTCTTCGCTGATATAGCGGGCGGCGCCACGGAAGCCGAGCATCGGGTTTTCTTCCTCGGGCTCGTAGCGGCTGCCGCCGATCAGCTTGCGGTACTCGTTGGACTTGAAGTCAGACAAGCGCACGATGACGGGCTTGGGCCAGAAGGCAGCAGCGATGGTGGCCACGCCTTCAGCGACCTTGTCCACGTAGAACGCGCGGGGCGATGCATGGCCACGGGCCACGGATTCCACGGCCTTCTTCAGGTCGGCATCGATCTGGGGGTAGTCCAGGATCGCCTTGGGGTGCACACCAATGTTGTTGTTGATGATGAACTCGAGCCGCGCCAGGCCAACGCCTTCGTTGGGCAGCTGGGCAAAATCAAACGCCAGCTGGGGGTTGCCCACGTTCATCATGATCTTGGTCTTGATGGGGGGCATCGCGCCACGCTGCACTTCGGTGACTTCGGTTTCGAGCAGGCCGTCGTAGATCTTGCCCGTGTCGCCCTCGGAGCAGCTCACCGTGACCAGCGTGCCATCCTTCAGACGCTCGGTCGCGTCGCCGCAGCCCACGACGGCCGGAATGCCCAGCTCGCGCGCAATGATGGCGGCGTGGCACGTGCGGCCACCCCGGTTGGTGACGATGGCGCTGGCGCGCTTCATCACGGGCTCCCAGTTGGGGTCCGTCATGTCGGTGACCAGCACATCGCCTGGCTGGACCTTGTCCATCTCGGAGATGTTGTGCACCAGGCGCACAGGGCCGGTGCCAATCTTCTGGCCGATGGCGCGGCCCTCGGCCAACACGGTGCCCTGGCCCTTGAGCTTGTAGCGCAGCTCGGCCTGGCCCTTGGCCTGGCTCTTCACGGTTTCAGGCCGTGCCTGCAGGATGTAGAGCTGGCCGTCGGTGCCGTCCTTGCCCCACTCGATGTCCATGGGGCGGCCGTAGTGCTGCTCGATCACTAGCGCATAGCGGGCCAGTTGCTCCACGTCGGCGTCGGTCAGCGAGTAGCGGTTGCGCTGCTCGGTGGGCACATCCACGGTCTTGACCAGCTTGCCGCTGGCGGCCTTTTCCTCAGGCGTGGAGAACACCATCTGGATCAGCTTGCTGCCCAGGTTGCGGCGGATCAGCGCCTTCTTGCCGGCCTGGAGCATGGGCTTGTGCACGTAGAACTCATCGGGGTTCACGGCGCCCTGCACCACGGTTTCGCCCAGGCCGTAGCTGCTGGTGATGAAGACCACGTCTTCAAAGCCGGATTCGGTGTCGATCGTGAACATCACGCCGGCAGCGCCCAGGTCGGAGCGCACCATGCGCTGCACACCGGCCGACAGGGCCACCACATCGTGCTCGAAGCCCTTGTGCACGCGGTAGGAAATGGCGCGGTCGTTGTACAGCGACGCGAACACTTCCTTCATCTTGTGCATGACTTCGTCGATGCCCACCACGTTCAGGAAGGTTTCCTGCTGGCCTGCAAACGAAGCGTCGGGCAGGTCCTCTGCCGTGGCCGACGAGCGCACGGCAAACGAGGCGGCGGGGTTGCCAGCGCTCAGCTTGGCAAATTCATCAGCAATGGCCTTTTGCAGGTCGGCCGGGAAGGGCTGGGCCTCGACCATGGCGCGGATTTCTGCACCGACTTGTGCAAGCGCGCGCACGTCTTCGGTGTCCAGGCTCTTGAGCTTGGCGCTGATGCGGTCGGCCAGGCCGTCGTAGGCCAGGAACTCGCGAAACGCGTGGGCGGTGGTGGCAAAGCCCGTGGGCACGCGCACGCCCTGCGGCAGCTGGGAGATCATCTCGCCGAGGCTGGCGTTTTTACCGCCTACCGCCTCGACATCGGTCATTCTCAGGTTTTCAAACGGTACGACCAGGGCGGTCGGGCTGAAAAGTGCAGACATGGGAAAGCTCCAGAAGTTGAAACCGGGTCTGCGCGCCTGCCCCCTGAGAGCGATGGGCGAGCGGCCATGCACAGGCTGCAGCTTTGTCGTTGTGGTTGTAGGCCGACGGTGTGCATGGTGAGAATTGGATAATTGTGACAATTGTAGGCCCGCGCATCTGGCAACGGGCTGACGCTTTCACGCGACTGACGCAAATCGGGCAATCACCACTTCTTTGTGGTGGCAACCCGGCTGGCGCAAGCCGCATCCAAAAAAAGGGGCTCCATGCACTCGCGCACCGTATTTTTTGTCTCTGACGGCACCGGCATCACCGCCGAAACCTTCGGCAACGCCATCCTGGCCCAGTTCGAGATGAAGCCGCGCCATGTGCGCCTGCCCTTCATCGACACCGTGGACAAGGCCCACCAGGCCGTGCGGCAGATCAACCACACCGGAGAAGTCGAGGGCAAAAAGCCCATCGTCTTCACCACGCTGGTCAACATGGAAGTGCTCAAGGTCATCCAGGACGGCTGCAAGGGCATGCTGCTAGATATGTTTGGCACCTTTGTGCACCCGCTGGAGCAGGAGCTGGGCATCAAGTCCCACCACCGCGTGGGCCGCTTCAGCGACGTGAGCCGCAGCAAGGAATACACCGACCGCATCGAGGCTATCAACTTCAGCCTGGCCCATGACGACGGCCAGAGCAACCGCGACCTGGCGGGGGCCGATGTGATCCTGGTGGGCGTGAGCCGCAGCGGCAAAACCCCTACCAGCCTGTATCTGGCCATGCAATGTGGCCTGAAAGCCGCCAACTACCCCCTGATCCCCGAGGATTTCGAGCGCCGCCAGCTGCCCCCGGCCCTGGTGCCGTTTCGCAGCAAGATCTTTGGCCTGACCATCAGCCCCGACCGCCTGGCCGAGATCCGCGCCGAGCGTCGCCCCAACTCCAAATACGCCAGCATCGAAAACTGCCGCGCCGAAGTGGCCGAGGCCGAAGCCATGATGCGCCGCGCGGGCATCCGGTGGCTGTCCACCACCACCAAATCGATTGAAGAGATTGCGACGACCATCCTGCAGGAGGTGCGGCCGGAGCGGCTGGTGTATTGAACAGCGTAGGGTGACAACGCTGCCACCAACCGACAACCACCAACCCCTCGGAGGGGCGATCAGAATGTTGAATAAAAACCGGGCCTACCGCCTTACTTACAAGAAAAGCAAGCTACAGATAACATAGCAACCTCTAAGAGAACGAACGGCGCAACCTGGCGTGCGCCGCTGGCTCGCCCCACAGATCACGGTAACCCACCGCCAACGGTACCGTCGCCCCCAAACAGCTCAAACACCATCCCGCGCAGCCACTGGTTGACGGGTTCGCGGTGCACTTTGGCGTGCCAGAACACGCTGATGGGCGCGTCAGGCAGTTTGACGGGGTGCGTGCGCAGCACCAAGCCAAAGGGTTCGACCAACTTGAGCGCCAGCCGCTCGGGCACCGTCGCCACCAGCGCCGTGCTTTGGAGGATGTGGCCCACGCTCACAAAGTGCGGCACGCTCAGCCGCACCAGGCGGTCGATGCCGGCCTTCTGGATCAATTCATCCACCTTGCCGTGCCCCGTGCCTGCGGACACGATCACCAGATGCTCGGCCGCTTTGTAGTCCGACAGCAGCAGCTTGGGCCGGTCCAGCGCATGGCCCTTGCGGAACAGGCACACATAACGCTGGCGGAACAAGCGCCGCTGGAAGAACCCGGCTTTCAGCTGCGGCAGCAGGCCGATGGCCAGGTCCACCTTGCCAGCCTCCATGTCTTCGCGCAGATGGGCGGCGTTGTTGCGCACGGTGTTCAGCGTGACGCCCGGCGCCTCCCGCCCCAGGCGCTCCAGCAGCGCGGGCAGGAAGACGATCTCGCCAATGTCCGTCATGCCGATGGTGATGGTGCGCTTGAGCGTTGCGGGCGTGAACTGTGTGCGCTGGTTCAGCCCGCTGTGGATCATGCCCAGCGCATACCCCACGGACTCGCCCAGTTGTTCGGCAAAAGGCGTGGGCACCATGCCGCCCGAGGTGCGCAGGAAAAGCTCGTCGCCAAAAATGCGCCGCAGCTTGGCCAGCGCGTTGCTGACCGCAGGCTGCGTCAGCCCCAGGTTGTCGGCCACCTTGGACACGCGCCGTTCGACCATGAGTTGCTGAAACAGCACCAGCAGGTTCAGGTCGATATCCGATAGCTCCATCGCCACTCCATCAGCTTGGGTGATATGAAGTGGCGATGGTATTGCAGCCAGTGATTCGCTGGCGCTTTCGTGGGCACAATGGGCTGGATGAAATCGAACGCAGCCCGCCATGGACATCCTCGTTCAGCCGCTTAACCGCGTGATCCGCGCCGAGCCCGGCGTGAACCTGCTCGACGCCCTGCGCGCGGCGCAGGTTCCGATGTCGTATTCATGCCTGTCGGGCCGCTGCGGCATCTGCCGCTGCCGGGTGCTGTCTGGTGAGGTGCTCGATGGCGGGCGCGAGCAGCAGCGTCCGCTGGACGGCGTGGACGGTGCCGTGCTGGCTTGCCAGACCTATGTGACCGAGCCCTGCACCATCGAAGTGCCCGCCCCGGAAGAGGCCGTGGTGCACCGTGCGCGCGTGGCCAAGGCCACCGTGGTGGCCATCGAGCCACTGGCGGCAGACATCCGGCGCCTGCTGCTCAAGGTGGCAAAACCGATTGCGTTTTCACCAGGCCAGTACGTGCAGTTGGGGTTCACGCCGACGCATGTGCGCCCCTACTCCATGGCAAACCTGCCGGGCGAACCGCTGCTGGAGTTTCATGTGCAACTCATGCCCCAGGGCCGGGTCAGCGGCTACATCGCCGGGCAGCTGAAGGTGGGGGACAAGGTCAAGGTCAGCGGGCCGCTGGGTGCGGCGTATCTGCGCCAACAGCACACGGGGCCCATGCTGTGCGTGGCTGGGGGCACCGGGCTGGCGTCGGTGCTGTCTGTGGTGCGCGGCGCAGTGGCTGCGGGCATGCGCAACCCCATTCACCTGTACTTCGGCCTGCGCTCGCCGCGCGAGCTGTATGGCCTGGCATGGCTGGACCATCTGCGCAGCGTGCACCCTGCCCTGCAGGTGCATGTGGTGGTGGCCTCGGGTGCCGACCCTGCCACACAGCGGCGCGGGCTGGTGACCCAGGCCATCGAGCAGGACCACGCGAGCCTGCAAGGCTGGCAGGCGTATCTGTGCGGCTCGCCGCCGATGGTGGAAACCACCACACTGCTGGCGCTGGGCAAAGGCCTGGAGGCGGCTCACCTCCATGCCGAGGCTTTTTACATGCAGGGCGACTGATTCCGTCTCCAAATCATCCGTGTCGTTGTTGCTTCGCCTTGCCGTGCTACAGCACTGTCTGCGGCTTCGCGCCTAGACACGAATGATTTGGAAACGCAATGAGGTTCTTGGAGTCGTCTGAATCCATTTGAACCGCTCACTCAGCGCGGTCGAAGCGCCGCGAGGGGCTTCGGCAGGCTCAGCCCGCATCCGGCTGCGCGCTGGGCGCCGCCTTGCGGAACGCATCCAGTTGCGCGCAGGCCGCGTCCACCGCCTGCACCAGCGGCCAGCGCGACACGTCCACCTTGAAGCGGCGCGCGCTCTCCACCTGCGGAACCAGGTACACATCGGCCAGCGTGGGGGTGCTGCCAAAGCAGAAATCACCGCGCTGCGGGTCCCTGGCCAGCAGCGCCTCGATAGCGTCAAAGCCCGCGCTGATCCAGGTGCCGCACCAATCGTTCACAGCTGCCTCGTCCGCACCAAAGCGGTGGCGCAGCGCCTCCAAAATGCGGCGGTTGTTGATGGGGTGGATGTCGCAGCCCACGATGGCGGCCAGGGCGCGCACCTGGGCGCGATCGCCTGCATCGCCGGGCAGCAGCGGTGGTGTGGGATAGCGCTCTTCGAGCCACTCGATGATGGCGGGCGACTGGATCATCAGGCGCTCATCGGCCTCCAGCACGGGCACGAACTGCTGCGGGTTGATGGCCTTGAAGGCATCGCCAAAATGTTCCTCACGCCGCAAGTCGACCGCAATCTGCTCGTAGACCAGCCCCTTGAGGTTGAGCGCGATGCGCAAGCGGTGGGAGGTTCCGCTGCGGAAGAAGGAATAGAGTTTCATGCTCAGTCTCTGTTTCAGTCCCTGTGTCAGGTCAGTCCAGGGCAATCTTGGCGCGCTTGACGACTTCACCGAACGTGCGCGAATCGCGTTCGATGGCCTTGGTGAGTTCAGCGGGCGGGCCAATGTAAGGCTCAAACCCGAAGGTCGCCAGGCGCTCCTTGACCTCTGAAGTGGCCAGCACCTTGCCCACGTCGGCATTGATCTTCTCGATGGCGGCCTTCGGCGTGCCAGCAGGCGCGAACAGGCCCACCCAGGTCTTCACTTCAAACCCGGCCGGGCCGCCCGCTTCGCCCATGGTCGGAATGTCGGTGAAGCCCGCCAGACGCTGGGGCGCAGCCAGGGCCAGAAACTTTACCTTTTTGGCCTGGAACATCGGCCCGGCCGTCGCCGCCGTTCCAAACGCCCACTTGATGTCACCCGTGGCCACCGAGGTGTAGACGCTGCCCATGTCCTTGTAAGGCACATGCATCATCTTTGTGCCCGTTGCTGCCTCCAGACTCGCCGCGCCCACATGGGCCACGCTGCCAATGCCCCAGGAGCCGTAGGTGATGTCGCCCGGCGCCGCCTTGGCCGCCTTGATCAAATCGCCCACATCCTTCCAGGGCGAGTTGGCCGCCACCACCACAAAGAAGTTCGTGAAATACACCGGAGCGACGGGCTCGAAATCTTTGGTCGGGTCATAGGGCAGTTGCTTGAACACATGCGGCTGCAGGGCCATGTGCGTGTTGTCCACCTGCAGCAGCGTGTAGCCATCTGGCGCAGCGCGCTTGGCATCGCCGATGGCGATGAAACCGTTGGCACCCGGCTTGTTGTCAATGACGAGTTGCTGCCCCCAATTGCGCGACAGGCGCTCGCTGAGGATGCGCATCACCGCATCGGGGCCACTGCCGGGCGAATACGGCGCGACGGAGCGGACGGGCTTGGCAGGAAAGGTCTGCGCCACGGCGTTGGGCACGCTCGCGGCGGCCACAAGGGCCAGCGCGCAAAGCGCCAGAGCGGGTTTAAAAATCTGTGAACGAATGGCGGTCAGCATGGGGGGTGTCTCCTTGGTTTTATGAAAGCCGAATCCGGCTTGGTGAGTGATGGATCAAACAGTGACTTGCACACGGTGGCTGTGCAGCGCCTCAAAAATCGGCGCGTCGCTGAAGCGGAACAGGTCCAGCGCGCCAGCGGCCGATGCCTGGGCCGAGAACGGCTGCCACGACGGCACCACAAACAAGTCGCCCCGCGCCACCTGCCAGGTGCGTTCACCCACCGTGACGGTGCCGCTGCCGTCAAACACCTGGAACACGGACGAACCCACCTCGCGGTGCACCCGCGTTGCACCGCCCGCGCGCACGCGGTGCATTTCGGTCCGCATGGTGGGCAACACATCGGCGCCGGTGGTGGGGTTGGTAAAGCGCACCGCCGCGTGCCCGGGGCTCAGCGTGCCCGCCTGGCCTTCGTCTTCCAGCGCCAGCTGATCGGCCAGCGCACGGTCGGTGTCCACCCAGCGGTAGGCCAGCAGGGGCGTGGCGGGCTGCGCCTGCACCATCGACACCGGGCGCAGGCCCGGGTGGCCCCACAGCCTTTCGGAATAGGAACGCTCGGCGGTGGTGCGCTCGGCGGGCGGGAGCTTCTCGCGTCCCACTTCGAAGAACTGGCTCTCGGTGTAGTACGAGAACGGAATGTCCAAGCCGTCGATCCAGGCCATGGGCTCGGTGGCAGCGTTGTGGTGGGCATGCCAGTTCCAGCCGGCCTGGGGCAGAAAGTCGCCCCGCGACATGCGCACGGCATCGCCATTCACCACGGTCCACACGCCCTCGCCTTCCACCACAAAGCGAAACGCGTGCTGCGTGTGCCGGTGCTCGGGGGCGTCTTCGCCAGGCATCAGGTACTGAATGGCGGCCCACAGCGTGGGCGTGGCAAAGGGGCGCCCGCCCAGCGCCGGGTTGGCCAGCGCAATCGCACGGCGCTCGCCGCCACGGCCCACGGGCACGATAGCGCCCGCCTGTGCGGCCAGGGCCTTCAAGCGATCCCAGCGCCACAGGTGCGGCACAGCCTTGGATTGGGGCTGGCAGGGCATCAGGTCGCCAATCTGCGTCCACAGCGGCACCAGCAGCTCTTGCTCAAAGCCCCGGTACAGCTGCTCCAGCTCGGGCGTCGGCTCGGGTTGGCCTTTGCCCGCAACGGCATGCAGCCGCACGGGGGAAGGCGTGAGGTCAATGGTCATGGTGGCTTGTCTCCTGGATGTGGTTTTTTCTTATTCCGCCGGGCCAACGTGGAGCACGATGCTGCCCACGCCCTCAATGTGGCCGTCGATGCGGTCGCCTGCCAGTACCGGGCCTACGCCCTCGGGCGTGCCGGTGAAGATCAGGTCACCCGGCTGCAGGTGGTAGAACTTGGACAGGTCGGCAATCAGCTCGGGGATGTTCCAGATCAGCTTGGACAGATCGGACTTCTGGCGCACAGCGCCGTTGACCGACAGCTCCAGGTCGCCCTGGCCCAGCACCACCTGCGGCATGGGCACGATCTCCGAAACCACCGAGGACTGCTCCACATCCTTGCCCAGGTCCCAAGGCCGGCCCTTATCCCGCGCCACCAGCTGCAGGTCGCGGCGCGTCATGTCCAGGCCACAGGCATAGCCATAGACAAGGCGGGGCGCATCGGCCTCGCTCACGCGAAAACCGGGCGCACCAATGGCCAGCACCAGTTCCATTTCGTGGTGGTAGTTGTGGGTGCCGGGTGGGTAGGCCACGGTGGCGCCCGACTCGACCAGCGTGGACGGGGCCTTGGTGAAGTAGAACGGCACTTCCACCGACTTGTCTACCGGGCGCCCCATCTCGACCGCATGCGCGTGGTAGTTGCGGCCCACAAAGAACAGGCGGTGGATGGGCAGGCGCTCGCTACGGCCCCGCACGGGCAGCGAATAGACGGGGGGCGGGGTCCAGAGGTAGGTGGTGGTCATCGCAGTTTCTTTCTTCAAAGGGAGGTGTCAGGAGGGGCAAGCGTTGGCTGTGACCACTGATGGCGCCAGAGCGCCAACCGTGCACCGCCAGCGCTGGATCAAAGTTTGGACATGGGTGTGGCCGGGTCGGCAAGCCGCTCTGTATCGACCGGCTTGCGCTGCTCGATCAAGCGGCGGGCAAACCGCAAATCACGCGCCGCGTTGGCGCCGATGGCTGCTTGCACCACATCGCCTGCCAGGTAGAACAGCACAAAGCTGCCGCTGGCCGCATCGCCGCGCTGCACCACGCGGTGCGCAGGCGTGGGCATGCCGTAGATCTGCAGGTTCATGCCGTACTGGTCGGACCAGAACCACGGCAGCGGCTGGTAGTCCACGGCCTGGCCCAGGGCCGAGCGCGCAGCGGCCATGCCCTGCTCCTGCGCGTTCTGCCACGATTCAAGCCGCAGGCTGCGGCCCGCCCAGGGGTTGGGTGCCACGGCCACATCGCCTGCGGCCAGGATGTCGGGGTCGGACGTGCGGCATTGGGCACCGACCAGCACGCCACCTTCGCAAGCCAGGCCCGCCGCGCGCGCCAGCTCGTCGTTGGGCACCAGGCCAACCCCCAGCACGATGGTGTCGCACGCCAGCGCGCTGCCATCGGCCAGCAAGACTTCCGAACGGCTATCTGCAGCGCGGGCAAAGCCCCGCACACCCGCGCCCAGCAGCACGCGCACGCCCTGGGCGCGGTGCAGCGCCAGCAGATACGCCGACACCTCAGCGGGCACGGTGCGTTCACACAAGCGGCTTTGCGTCTCCACCACCACCACTTCCGCGCCCTGCTGGCGTGCGGTGGCCGCCACCTCCAGGCCGATCCAGCCGCCGCCCACCACCACCACGCTGCGGCCAGGCCGAAGGGCCGGGGCCAGCGCCTGCGCATCTTCAATGGTGCGCAGCGTGTGCAGCGGCACCTGGTCTGCCCCCGGCACGGCAAGCCTCCGGGCGCGCCCGCCGGTGCACAGGATGAGCTTGTCGTAGGGCTGCGCTGTGCCATCCGACAACAGCACCTGCTTGGCAGCGCGGTCAATGCGGTGCACCTGCACGCCGGGCCGCCATTGCACCGCCAGGGCGTCAAAGGCCTCGGGCTTCATGAGGCGCGTGCTCTCCGGCGCGGCTGCGCCCGATAGCACCGCCTTTGACAACGGTGGCCGCTCGTGCGGCGGATGGGCTTCATCACCGATCAGCACCACACGGCCCGCAAAGCCTTCGCTGCGCAGCGTTTGCGCCGCCCAGCCGCCCGCCTGGCCCGCACCGACGATCACGATGGTGTGGGCCGAGTGGGCGTTTACGCCTTCATGCGGCAATGCGGCGGCCTCGACCTCAGGTCGTTCGGCAGTCATGGGGGCTCCTCGAGAGGTTCAGTCCAGGGCCAGCCACACGCGGCCGCCCTCGATCTTCACGGGGTAGCTGCGCAGCGGCTCGGTGACGGGCGCGCAGGTGGGTTTGCCGTTGCGCACATCAAACTTGCCCTGGTGCAAAGGGCATTCGATCTCGTGCCCCTCCAGAAACCCATCGCACAGGCGCGCATGGCCGTGGGTGCAGATGTTGTCGGTGGCAAACACCTCGCCGCCCACGCCATACAGCGCAATGTCGCGCCCGGCCACGGCCAGGCCCATCACGTCATCCTCTGGCACATCGTCCCGCGCTGCGGCGTCAATCCAGTTTGTCGTCATCGTCGTCATGGCGGCTCCTCAGATGGGGTAGATCAGCGAGTTGGGGATCATCTCGCTGTCGTAAACGACGAGGCGCGATGCGAATTTCAGGCCCTCGGGCGTGGGCACCACCTCATCCAGCGTGCGCCCCACGTTGAACACCGTCGATTCCTTCGACAAGCGCGTGCGCAGCACCGCATAGTTGGCCTCGCAGTGGATGCGACCATCCGCATCCACCTTGTGCACCAGCGGCGCACCCACCACATGGCGCTGGTAGTAGGGGTCGTGGAACAGCGTCTCGCGGATGCCGTAAACGCGGTCCTTCAGCATGCCCTTGCTGTCAAACGCCAGCGTGGCCAGCGGAAACCCGCGCTCGTGGTTCTCGCGCGGCTGCAGCTTGTAAACGCAGTTCTCGATGAAAAACTCTGGCCACGCCTCCCAGTCCGCCGCGTCGAGTGCGCGGGCGTAGCGGGCGTAGAGCTGGTTCAGTTCAAAGTAGGTCTGGAAGTCCATGGTCATGCCTCCGCCTCCATCACCTTGCGCCAGTATTCGTACATGCCCCGGATCAGCGTCTCGGTCACCATGTGGTCCGTGTCGCCCACATCGCGCCCGCCCAGCTCGGCCAGCGTGCGGTGCGCGGGCTTGGTCTCAAAGCCTTCTTGCGACCACTCGATCACCTCGCCATCGTCGGCCGACACAAAGCCCGCCGGGCCGAACAGATTGGCCTGGCGCAGGCGGCGCTGCGTCATTGCTTCGCTGTCGTCCTCAAAGCCGAAATGCGTCCACACAAAATCAAAAGCGCCCTTGCCATCGGGCTGGATGTGGCGCGTGGACACGCTGTTGACCTGCTGCTGAAAAATCACGCTGGGGAACACGGTCATCATCACCGCCGTGGGCACAGATGCCGGTGCGTTGGGCGCCGCAGCATCACCACTGCTGGCAGCCAGGGGTGGCCCCGCCCACCAGTCCTCCTGCGCAATGTCCAAAAAGCGCGGGTCGTTCAGCTCCATGCCCGCCTTGAAGCTGGACACCTGCGTCACATCCGCCGCCTTGCCCGCCGCGCCACGTGTGGACACCATGGCCGCATGGCGGTGCTGCGCATCCATCAGCAGCTGCGACTTGTTGTCCGCACGCCAGAGCCCAAAGGTAACGAACCAGGTGTGCAGCAGGCCGGGGTGGTACGGGTCCTTGATGTTCTCTTGCATCAGCTTCCAGTTGCCCGGAATGCGCTGGCGGTTGTAGCCCAGGATGGTGAGCTTGCGGCCATTGAACAGCCGGTCAAAGTAACCCAGGATGGTGGGGCCCAAAAACTCCTCCAGCGGCTCCACGCTGTGGTCAAACGACGCAAACACCACGCCGCCACGGGTAGCCACCTTGAGCTTGGTCAACCCATGCTCTGCCGGGTTGAAGTCCGCAGGCATACCGCCATTGACCTTGCCATCCTGCTTCACGCCACGCCGAAACGGCACACCCTGCAAGTCACCGGAAAGGGTGTAGTTCCACTGGTGGTACGGGCAGGTCAGGCTCTCGCGGTTGCCATGCCGCTCGCGGCAAAACGCCATGCCACGGTGGGCGCAGACGTTTTCCACCACATGGATCGAAGCATCCTTGTCACGCACCAGCAGCACCGAACGCTCGCCGATCACCGTGCGCTTGAAATCCCCTGCATTGGGAATCTCCGCCTCCAGGCCGACATAGCACCAGTGCCCGTTGTAGAACAAACGGTCCAGCTCCTTGCGGTACAGCGCCTCATCGGTATAGGCCTGAAAGGGAATGCGGCTGGTGCCGTCCGTCTCCCAGCGGATCTGCTGCGGGAACACGGTCACGGGGCATTCATGCATGGGCGTCTCCTTTGTTTTTTGTCATCGCCAATCAATCAGTCGATCCATCAATCCATCTGTCTTTCGGGGCCGGTGCAGATGCATCCAGCGCCTGGGGACCGATCATTCGCGCTGCAGCAATATCAGTCAATGGAACGCTGGTGATGTTTCACATCACTGGCATGAATATGACTTTGACCGCGGCGCGGGAGATTGCAGGGCCATGTGGCGGTGCAAGGCGCGCAAGGGCGCGCCGCACGCAGGTTGCGTGAGCGGGACAAACGGGAGCGGGTACTGGGGGCGGTCGGCCGAGAAGCATCTACCGATGGGTCTGGGCCGGGCGGACAGCCTGCGTGGCAGGGAGGCCGTTGAGGACAATGCTCAGCCGATGGGTGGCTTGGCCAATCAAGGGCATTTCAAATCAGCTCAGATCAGCAGGGGCTGCATTGCAGCGATAGTCGCCATCGCCGTTAAGCCTATGAATGATCGCTGTGCGCCGCAGATCGGACCGCGCGGAGGAGCTGTTCGCACCGCTAGAGCAAGACTCTGGGAATGAAATTTGGTGACGGGTGTCTTAATGTCTGCCAATATGCGTGGGCTAGTGCCGTCGACTGGGTGACACGAAGTCTTCGAGCCATCAGTCGAAGGCACTAGCTCGCGGTGGAGGGCGCCTTTCAGACGCCGCCGATAACCGGGGCTCCCGGCCAGAAGCGGTCGTCCTGAGAGATCGGTCTTGGAGCTACGTAATACGCGTACTCAAAGCCTGGAGCGGTTCAGATCAGGTGAAGGTTGGAGCATTTGCGCAGTGGAAACGCCTTGACCGCCAATATGCCCGCAGTGTCAAAATCGTAACGTTTCATTTAAAAAAGTGATCGAGATGGCGGACCTTGACGCGCACGGTTTCCAGTACAGGGGGCAATGCTATGAGGCACAAAAGGCCGTCGGCGCCCGCACGCACCGGTCGAAGAGCGCCGCTGAAACTTTGAACGCGATCAGGCCTATTTTCGCGCACGCAGGCATAACTCGACTTGCAGACATCACCGATCTGGACAGAATTGGCGTGCCTGTTACATTGGCCATTCGCCCCAACAGTCGAACGCTGGCAGTTTCATCGGGCAAGAGCACTGATCTTTGTTCGGCGCTAACGTCGGGAGCGATGGAAAGCCTCGAGTTGTATCACGCAGAATATGCGGAGCCGCCCCGTATTGTTTGCACCTACGATGACTTGATTGCTGACCATCAGGCAATCGATTTTAAAAGGCTGCCTCTTAG
>NZ_JAOBSQ010000028.1:0-24982 GCF_025246485.1 Acidovorax sp. K2F | reverse complement strand
CTAAGCAAGGGCAAGGGAGGGACAGCGTCTCTGCCTTCTTTGCTACTCTTCCGCATGCATGAAGTGAAATGGGCTGTAGAGCAGACGATTTCCCTGTCCCTCCGGGGTTTGGATGTCAACGTCTACCGTGCTGTGGGCCGCGGCTAGGCTCGTTATGAAGTATTACGAGCGGCTTCAGGTGATCGAGGTGGATGTCATTGGGAGGATGATCCGATGTTTCGTGCCTATGAGCAGAGGTCGGGAACTTCCCGCAGTCGTCAGTCGCCTAGATCGCTGGGTGCCCGCTGACTCAAATAGCAGTCGCCGGACCAAGAAGGCTGACCGTCTACAGACAGCCTAAAACGGCCAGACACTCCGCCCCAAAAAACCTGCCTATTCCCGCCCACGCAAGCTCAGCACCTTGCGCCCGGCATCAATCACATCACTACTAATTTGATAGCTATAAGCGCTTGATAGACAGGCGGTGGAGCCAAATTTTTTTCAAATTTCAGCACACCGCACCACTGAAACCACGCGCGCCCCACCTCGCCCGCGCTCATGGCGCACGGCCACTGAGACCGGCCACACACCGCCACGCCAGCAAAAGCCAACGCGGCGGGGCGTCGAGCACAAAGCTTGCCCTCTTGGGCAGCGGCTTACTTCACCGCAAACCGCACATTCGCCGCCTTCTTGCCCGGCAGTGTCACCAGCGCCACCACCTTGGTGCCTGCTGCGACCTTGAAGATGCCTTTGGTTTCGAGCCTGCCCTCGCCTGCCGGTACAAGCACAGCCTCGGATTTTTCGGTGCCGTTCAGCAGGGTGAGCTTGGCGCTCACGCCCTCGGTCTTGGCGGGTTTGCCGTGGTCGCGCAGGTGCAGGGTGATGGTGTCG
Source organism: Acidovorax sp. K2F (assembly GCF_025246485.1). NCBI lineage: Bacteria > Pseudomonadati > Pseudomonadota > Betaproteobacteria > Burkholderiales > Comamonadaceae > Acidovorax > Acidovorax sp. K2F. The sequence continues at coordinate 24,112 of NZ_JAOBSQ010000028.1, read as the reverse complement.
GGTTTGGCGACGAGTTCATAGTCCATGTCGTTGGCTTCGGCCACGATGCCGCCGTGTTGGGGCTTGTGGTCGTGGCCTGCGCCGTGGTCGCCAGCGGCGTAAGCGGCGGTGGTGGCCACACCTGAGAGGGCCAGGGCAGCGAAAAGTTGGCGGGTGGTTTTCATGAGAGTCCTTTCAAAAGGTGAATGAAAAAGCAAACGAACAAATAAAGAGAACAAATACAAAACAAGAAAAGCTCAAAACGCCTCGGCGTTCTTGTCGTCCAGCAGGCGTTCGGCATCCTTGCGGCCAAACAGCCAGAACAGGGCCGGGGTGAGGAAGGTGTCGAGCAGCGTGGAGCTGATGAGGCCACTGAAGATCACCACCGCCACCGGGTGCAGGATTTCGGTGCCGGGGCGCTCGGCCTCCAGCAGCAGTGGGGCCAAAGCAAAGGCGGTGACCAGGGCGGTCATCAGCACGGGGCTCAGGCGCTCCAGCGAGCCGCGCACGATCATGGCGGTGTCAAAGCGCTCGCCTTCCACGCGCATCAGGTTGAGGTAGTGGCTCACTTTCAAAATGCCGTTGCGCACCGAGATGCCCGCCAGCGTGATGAAGCCGATCAGTGCCGCCACCGACAGCGGCTGGCCCGACACCCACAACCCCAGCACCGCACCCACCAGCGCCAGCGGGATGTTGGCCATGATGAGGGCCGAGAGCGTGGCCGAGCGGTAGCGGGTGTACAGCACCACAAACATCAGCACCAGCGAGACGATGGCCAGCAGGCCCACCAGGCGGCTGGCTTCTTCCTGCGCCTGGAACTGGCCGCCCAGAGTGATGAAATAGCCCTCGGGCAGGCGGGTGTCGCCCACAGCCTGGCGGATGTCGGCCACCACGTCGGACAGCGCCCTGCCCTGCGCGTTGGCCGACAGCACGATGCGGCGCTTGCCGTCGTCGCGGCTGATCTGGTTGGGGCCGTCGCCCTCTTCGATGGTGGCCAGGCGCGACAGGGGCACGGGGCCACGGGGCGTGTCGATCAGCACACGCGCCAGGCCGTCGATGGAGCGTGCGCTGTCGGGCAGGCGCACCACCAGCGCAAAGCGGCGGCTGCCTTCCACCACCTGGGCCACTTTGTCGCCCTCCACCAGCGTCTGCAGCGCGGCCAGCACCTGGGGTGCGGGCACGCCCATTTGGGCAGCGGCGGCGTAGTCCACGCGCACGGTGATCTGCGGCGCCAGCACCTGCTTTTCCACCTCCAGGTCGGCCAGGCCGGGGATGCCCGCCAGCCGCGCGCGCAGGGCCTCGGCCTGGCCGCGCAGGGTGTCCAGGTCGTCGCCAAAGAGCTTGATGGCGATCTGCGAGCGCACGCCCGACAGCATGTGGTCGATGCGGTGCGAGATGGGCTGGCCGATGGCGATGGCCGCAGGCAGGTGCGCCAGGCGGCTGCGGATGTCAGCCTGCACCTCGGCCATGCTACGCTTGAGCTCGGCCGCAGGCAGCAGGCCCACATCCAGCTCGCTCACGTGCACGCCTTCGGCATGTTCGTCCAGCTCGGCGCGGCCGCTGCGCCGGCCCACGTGCGTGACCTCGGGCACCTGGCGCACCAGCACCTCGGCCTGGCGGGCCAGCGCGCTCGATTCGGCCAGCGTGACGCCGGGGTTGAGCCGCATACCGACGAGCAGCGTGCCTTCGTTGAACGGCGGCAAGAACGTGGTGGGGAAGAACGGCACCGCCGCTGCCGACAGCGCCACCGCCACCGCGCTCACGGCCAGGGCTGCACGCGGCCGCGCCAGCACAGCCGAGAGCCCGCTGCGGTAGCGCGCCTTGAGCCAGGCCACCACGCGCGTGTCGCCATGGTCCAGGTTCTTCATGCGCGGCAGCAGGTAGAACGCCAGCACCGGCGTGACGGTGACCGACACCAGCAGCGAGGCCAGCGTGGACACGATGAACGCAATGCCCAGCGGCACAAACAGCCGCCCCTCGATGCCCGGCAGCGCAAACAGCGGCAAGAACACCAGCACGATGATGGCCGTGGCATACAGGATGCCCGAGCGCACTTCCATGGACGCGAGCTTGACCACCTCGATCGGGTGCAGGCGGTGGTGGGGGTGCTTGGCGCGGTCCATCTTTAGGCGGCGCAGCACGTTCTCCACATCGACCACCGCGTCGTCCACCAGGCCGCCAATGGCAATGGCCAGACCGCCCAGCGTCATGGTGTTGATCGACAAGCCGAAATACTTGAACACCAGCGCCGTGATGAAGATGGACACCGGGATGGCCGTGAGCGCAATCACCGTGGGCCGCAGCGTGCCGAGGAACACGAACAAAATCACCGCCACAAACACCGAGGCGCCCATGAGCTTGCCCTGCAAGGTGGTGACCGAGGCCTCGATGAAGCTTGCCTGACGGAAGGTGACGCGCGGCGCCTCCATGCCTGCGGGCAGGGAGTTCTTCAGGTCCACCAGCGCGGCCTCGATGCTGCGCGTGAGGCCAATGGTGTCGGCCGTGGGCTGCTTCTGGATGCCCAGGATGACGGCGCCCTGCCCTTCAAAGCCCGCGTCACCACGCTTGGTAGCGGCGGCAAAGGTGGCATCGGCCACCTGGCGCAGCAGCACGCTCTGGCCATTTTTGGCGGTGAGGGCCAGGTTCTGCAGGTCTTCGAGCCGCGAGGTGCGGCCCAGGTGGCTGATGAGGTATTCGCGCCCACCCAGCTCCAGAAACCCGCCCGAGGTGTTGGCCGCAAAGCCCTTGAGCGCGCCCGTGAGCTGGTCGTGCGTGATGCCCAGCGCCGCCATGCGCGCCGTGTCGGGCAGCACCTGGAACTGGCGCACCTCGCCACCGATGGGAATCACCTGCGCCACGCCGGGGATGGCCATGAGGCGCGGGCGCAGCACCCAGTCGGCGTACTCGCGCACGGCCATGGGCGTGGTCTTGGCCGCGTCGATGGGGATGGCCACCTGCATGATCTCGCCCATGATGGAGCTGATGGGCCCCATGCGCGGCGTGATGCCGCTGGGCAGGCCTTCCTCCATGGACGACAGGCGTTCGGACACCATCTGGCGCGCCCGGTAGATCTCGGTGCTCCAGTCAAAGGTGACGTAGATGAAAGACAGGCCCGCACTGGAGGTGGAGCGCACGCTCTCCACACCGGGCAGGCCGTTCATGGTGGTCTCCAGCGGGAACGTGATGAGCTGCTCCACCTCTTCGGCGGCCATGCCGCCCGCCTCGGTCATGAGGGTGACGGTGGGTTTGTTGAGGTCAGGGAACACATCCACCGGCGTGCGCGAGAGCGTGAAGGCGCCGTAGGCCATGAGCACGGCGGCGGCGATGAGCACCAGCAGCCGGTTGACGAGGCTGTTTTCGAGAAGCCACTTGAACATCGTGACTCCTTAGCGGACCTGGTTGATGAGCGTGGCGCCCTGCGTGGCCACGCGGTCGCCGGGCTGGAGGCCCGAGGTCACGGCCACCGAGGTGCCATCGAGCGGCACCGCAGTGACCACCCGTGGCACAAAGCGCTCGGGCGACTCCTTGACCCAGACGATGGTCTGGTTGGCCGGGTTGCGCAACAGCGCGGCGGCGGGCACTTGCACGCCCTCGACCTTGTCGGTGGACTGCACGAACACCCGCACCGGCTGGCCCAGGGCCAAGGCGCCAAGCGCAGACGAGTCGCCCGCAAACTGCAGCGGCTGCGCCTGGTCGCGCAGGCTGCGCGCCGCGCCCAGAAAGCGCAGTGGCACGCGCTGCCCGGCCACGGCCAGCGTGGCACCGGCCACGCTCTGGGCCTGTGCCGGGTCGTAAGCCAGGGCCTCGATGCGCAGGCGCGATGGGTCTACCACCTCAAACACCAGTTCGCGCGCATCCACCACCTGCCCAGCCACGGCATTGGCCGAAGCGACCACGCCCGACACCGGGGCCACCAGCGCATCGCGTGTGGCCAGGCCCGCGCCCACAGCGCCCAGGCGCTGGGTGAGGCTGTGCAGCTCGCTCTCGGCCGCCTCGATGTCCTTGCGCGGCACGGTGTCGGCGAGTTCCGTGAGGCGTGCGACGCGCCGTGCAGCGAGGTCGCGGGCAGCACGCAGCTGGGCCTGTTGGGCCAGTTGGTTGGAGCGCTCGATGGCGCCCGCCGTGGGCACCACGTAGGCCAGCACCTCGCCCTTGCGCACCGCCTGGCCCACGCCCGGCAGGCCCTTGGGCCCGGCCTCCAGCCGCCCGGCCAGCACGGCCTGCACCTTGCCGCCTGCGTTGGGGTCCATCACCACGGTGCCCGCCAGTTCGAAGGCCTTGGCGTGTTGCCCGGTGGCTGCCACCAGAGTGCGCACGCCCAGTTGGCGCTGGGCGGGTTTGGGCAGAAACACGCTGCCATCGGGCTGGCGGCTGGGGCCGTTGCCGGTGGGCGCAGGCGGCGCGTCGCCATGGTCGTGGCCGGGGCCTGCCAGAGCTGGCAGGGGCGCGCTGAGCGCGACGACCATCAGCAGGGCCAGCAAGGAAGGCATGGGGTGGAAGCGCTTCATGCTGCACCTCCCACGCGCTGGGTGTTGCCAATACGGGCAGTACGGCCCCGGCGCAAACCCCACACGGCGACCAGCGCCAGCAGCACGGCGGCCACGGCGCCTGCAATCAGCACAGTGCGGCGGGCCAGCCCTGCCGGTGCGGCATCGGTGTGGGCGGCGGGGTGCAGGTCGATCTCGCCTGCGAGCAGGTCGGTGTCATTGCCTGCGGCCACGGTGGCGGTGACGGGGCTCACACCCTCGGCCAGCGGGGCGGCCAGGGTGGCCTGGAACTCGCCCTCGGCCACGCGGGTGACGGGCACGCTGGTGCCCGCAATGTCCAGCTCCAACCGGGCGTCCTTCACGGGGCTGTTGTCGCCCGCGTGGTCCAGATAGAGCGCGATTTTTTGCCCGTCGAGCACGCCCACCAGTTCAAACAGGTCGGAGGTGGCGGCAAAACGCGGCAGGGCTGTGCCCGCTGCGGCTGCCGGGGTTTCGCCATGGTCGTGGCCAGCACCAGCCAGCGCTGTCGGCGGTAGCAAGCCCAGCAGCAGGGCCAGGCCCAGTGTGGAGAACGTGGAAGAGAGTGTCATGGTTGTCTTAAAAATTGGTCGGGATGCACAGGGAGCTCATTGCGGCAGCAGGCCCAGGGCTTGGCGCAGGTGGGAGATGGCGGCCGCTGCGTCGATGCGGGCGCGGGCAAGCTGGCGTTCGGCCTGGGCGGCCTCCAGCTCCACACGCAGGCGCGTGGGGCCATCGGCCTCGCCCAGGCGGAAGGCCTTGTCGATAAAGCCGCGTGTGCCCTGCGCCAGCGCCGCGTGGCGTGCCAGCGCATCCCGCTGGGCCTGGGTGGCTTTCACACGGGCCATGGCGGCGGCGATGTCGGCGGCCAGGCGGTCACGCTCTGCGGTAGCGCGCGCCTCGGCGGCAACGGCATCTGCGCGGGCGGCGGCCTGCTTGGCCTGCGCTCGGTCACCCCCGCCCAAGGGCACGCGCAGGCCCACGGTGAAGGCCTGCTGGTAGCGGTCGCCCGCCTGCTCGCGGCCGCGCGTGGCGGCCACGGTCAGCTCGGGGTTGGCGCGGGTCTGCACGGCGGCCAGGTCGGCGGCGCGGCGGGCCACCTCGGCCTGGTCCTGCCAGTCGGTCGCCGCAGGGTGCTGGGCAGCGGCGGCCGTGGCATCGGGCACGGGGGGCTCGGGCTCTGCCCCGTCCGCCAGCGCCAGGGTGGGCGCGGCCTGCACGCCCCAGGCAGCCAGTGCGGCCTGCGCTGCGTCCCGTGCGCCCTGGGCCTCGGCCATGGCGGCGTCGGCCTGGGCCACGGCGCCGTCGGCCTGCGCCTGGTCGGCACGCGACAAGTCTCCCGCGCGCACGCGGCGCGCCACGTCGGCGGCCAGGCGCTGCGCGTTCAGCAGCCGGTCTTGCGCCAAGGCCCAGTCGGCCTGCGCGCGCTGCGCTGCCCACCAGGCTTCGCGCACGGTGGCGGCCAGTTGCAGTTGCGCGGCGCGCTGGCGGCTGTTAAGCGCCTGCGCTTCCGCATCGGCCAGCGCGGCCTTGCGGGCGCGCTCGCCGGGCAGCCACAGCGGCAGGGCCAGGCCCACTTCGGCTTCGCGGCTGCCCTGGTTGCTGCCGGGGCGGTCGGTTTTGGTGGACAGCTCCAGTGCTATGGGCTCGGCCGTCCAGGCCGTTGCGGCGCTGCGTGTGGCCTGCGCGGCCTCGCGCCGCAAGGCAGCAGACTGCGCTTCGGGCTGGCGCTGCCAGGCTTGGTCAAACAGGGCCTGGAGTGTGAGCGGCGCTGTGCCGGGGTGTGCGGTCTGGGCCTGTGCGGCACTGCCCAGCAGTGCCCAGCCCAGCGCCATCACCACCAGCGCGGCAATGGACGTGTGTTGTCGTTGTGTCTTTGGTTGCATCCGATTCCTCTGCAGTGGCCGGGGCCACAGGTTGAAATCGGCGAGGCGCGATGGATGGAGGGGACGGTCAGCGGTGCACGCACGCCAACAGCAAGACGCGCACCGCTACTGCCAGGGAAGGCAGGTCTCCAACATCATCAGGAAAAGAAACGGAGCCACCCAAGCCCCCGCCTCGCCGCTCAGGCGAAGAAGGACCAGTTGGGGCGTTCGGGCCGCGTAAGGGGTGCGGGTGGCCAGGCGGGTGCGCCACGGCCACCACGATGGCCTGGGCGCTGGCACTGTGCGCCAGGCCGCCGCCTGTGCCGTGGCAGGCATGGCAGTCCATGTCGGCCAGAGTGCTGGGGCTGGCGCCCGGGGCCGAGTGGTCGGCCCCTTCGTCGCCATGGTGCTCGTGCACATGGTGGCCAAAGTGCGATGCCTGCGGCGCTGACTCGTGCTCGCAATAGGGCGAGGCCGCCGCCCAGATGGACTGGAGCGGCATGAACACCAACAGAAAGACGAGCAGCAAGCGGCGCATGGGCAGCGGGATTCTAAGCAGGCCGCACCACCCGCCCCGCCAGATAGCCTGACGGGTTGAGGGGCCTAGCCCCGTGGGTTGCACAGGCACACCATGCAGATGCTTCACTTTTTATAGCAAACTTTGAGAACCATAGCGCGGCAGAGGCCATTTTGACTACAGAAATGCCATTCACTGCGCCGCCACCAGGTACTGCGGCACCCCGTCGGCCGCCAGCACTGGCGTGCTGTGCACGCCCCACACCTGCGCGATGGTGGCGGGGGTGAGCAGGTGGGCTGTGGCGTGCACGCTGCGCGGGCCCGCCAGGCCCGGGGCGAGCAGCAGGCTGTCGTGTGCGTAGCGCAGGGCCAGGTTCAGGTCGTGCAGCACCGCGACCACACCCACGCCCTGCTCCACCGCCCAGCGGCGCACCAGAGCCAGCGTGTGGTGCTGGTGGGCCAGGTCGAGGGCGGCGGTGGGCTCGTCCAGCAGCAGCCAGCGTGTTGCGCCATCGGGCAGGGGCTCCCAGATCTGGGCCAGCGCGCGGGCCAGGTGGCTGCGGGCGCGTTCGCCGCCCGACAAGGTGTTGATGCTGCGCCCGGCCAGGTGGGCCACGCCGGTGGCCTGCATCGCTTCGGCCACGATGCGCGCCTCGTGGCGGCTGGGCTGCTGGCGGTGGGGAAAGCGCCCCATCTCCACCACCTCCTGCACCGTGAAGTCGAAGGCCACGGCCGTGTCCTGCGGCAGCACGGCACGCTGGCGGGCCAGGGCTTGGACGCCTTTGCCGGACACCGGTTGCCCACCCATCCACACATGGCCCGAGCGCGGCGCGCGCTGGCCCGAAAGCATGGTCAGCAGCGTGGACTTGCCCGCGCCGTTGGGGCCCAGGATGGCCGTGACGCGCCCGGGCACGAACTGCGTGTGCACGGTGGCCAGCAAGGGCCTGCCGGGCACGCCCACACCCAGCTGGTCGCACACCAGCAGATCGGCGGTGGTGGTGACCCGGGATGCGACGGCGGCATTCATACCTTGCTCCGGAACTGGCGCAGCATGGCCAGAAACAGCGGCACGCCAATGAAGGCCGTGAGCACGCCGAGCGGCAGCTCGGCAGGCTGCACGATGGTGCGCGCCACGCCGTCGGCCGCAAGCACCAGCGCGGCACCCAGCAGGGCCGAGCCCGGCAGCACCACGCGGTGGTCCGGCCCCGCCACCAGGCGCACCCAGTGCGGTGCCACCAGGCCGATGAAACCGATGATGCCGGTGGCCGCCGTCACCGCGCCCACGGCCAGCGCGGTGACCAGGACCGCCAGGCGCTTGGTGCGCTCCACCGGCACGCCCAGCAGAGCAGCCTGCGCCTCGCCCAGCGCAATCGCGTTGAGCGGGCGCGCCAGCGCCAGGCCCAGGCCGCAGGCCACCGCCACGATGGCGCCCACCAGCGCCACGGCGCTCCAGCGCGCGCCGCCCAGGCTGCCCAGCAGCCACATCTGGAGGTTGCGCAGCTGCTCGTCGGTAGAGATGAAATTGAGGTAGCCCAGCCCCGCCAGCGCCAGCGCATTGACCGCCACGCCCGCCAGCAGCATCAGCCCCATGCGCGTGCCGCCATCGGCCTGCGCCAGTGCATAGATCAGCGCCGTGACGAGCAGGCCGCCGCAAAAGGCCATGCCCACCAGTGTCCAGCTGCCTAGCGTGCGCGGCAGGTCGGGCAGCCAGTGGCTGCCCAGCACGATGGTGACGGCCGCCGCCAGCGCGGCCCCGCTGCTCACGCCCACCAGCCCGGGGTCGGCCAGCGGGTTGCGAAACAGGCCCTGCATCAGCGCACCGGCCAGCCCCAGGCCCGCCCCGGCGGCCACGCCCATCAGCAGGCGCGGCAGTCGGATGTTGATGAACACCAGGTATTCGGGTGCCTGCTCGGCCGACGGCGCTGCACCCAGGGCCTGCATCAGCACCTGCCACAGCTGGGCGGGTGCAATGGCGTAGGCGCCCTGCGTGCTGGCCCACACGAACGCGAGGCCCACCAGCGCAACGCCCCACAGCAGCGCTGCGCGCGGCGACAGGCGCCGCAAAGACCAGCGCGCACCCGGCTGCGCCACGGCCACGCTGTTCACGCGGTGATCGCCTGGGTGCGGGTGTGCAGCTCGCGCACGGCAGCAGGCAGGCGCGGGCCAAAGCCCAGCAGGTGGCTGGCCTCCATGGCCACCAGGGCCTTGCGGCGGTAAGCGGGCGTGAGTGCCAGCTCAGGCCGCTGCCAGAAAGCGGCCTCGCCGCCCAGTGCCTCGATGCCCTGCGTGCTGTTGAGCAGCACCTCGGGCGCGGCGCTGGCCATGGCCTCGGCCGTGAGGGGCCGGTAGCCTGCGAACTGCGTGATGGCATTGGTGGCACCCGCAAAGCGGATCAGCGCATCGGCCGCTGTGCCAGTGCCTGCCACCATGGGGCTGCCGCCGTGCGACAGAATGAAGATGGCGCGCGGGCGCCGCGTGGCGGCTGCCACCTGCTTTTGCACCGCCGCCCACTGCGCATCCAGGTCCGCCTGCAGAGCCTGGGCCTCGCGCTCGCGGCCCACCACGCGGCCCACGGTGGCGACCTTGCGGCGCACTTCGTCCCAGGTGTGGTCGGCCTGCACCAGCTCCACGCGCACACCGGCGCTGCGCACCTGGTCCAGCACCACGGGCGGCCCGGCCTCGGTGGTGCCCACCACAGCGTCGGGCTTGAGGGAAAGCAGACCCTCGGCCGAGAGCTGGCGCATGTAGCCGACCTTGGCGGTCTTGAGCGCGGCCTCGGGGAACAGGCTGGTGGTGTCAGTACCCACCAGCTGGCCCTGGGCGCCCAGCAGGTAGACCACCTCGGTCAGCGCGCCGCCCAGCGAGACGATGCGCGCAGGGCGGGCTGCCCAGGCGGCCCCAGATCCCATCGCAGACAACAAAGGCAGCGCTGCCACACCGCGCAGCAACCGCCGACGTGCGCCAACTTGCCCCCAGCTTTGCACGGCCATCGGATCACGCAGCATGGGCCAGCTCCTGCACGCCAGGCAAGCGTGCCACCAGGTCGCGCCAGCCCTGCAATTCGGGCTTGCCGGGTTTGCGTGCACCGAAGAACATGACCATCAGCTCGCCCGCGTGGTCAAACGCCTCGACCGAGGTGACAACACCATCGGCCGTGGGCTTCTCCACCACCCACACGCTTGCAATCATGTCGGTGCGCAGGTGCAGGTTGAAGCCTTCGTCCAGCACATTGATCCACTGCGCACGCGGCGTGTCGAGCGGCTGGATATTGCGCACCGGCCCGGTGTGGATCTGGATGCAGCCGCCGCTGCCCACAAACACCATGATGGGCAGGCCGTCCACCGCCGCTTCGTCCAGCAGGCGCGCCACGGCCTGCGGTGCGGCGCGCCAGGCAAACTGGCCTTCGACGAGGCGAAAGCTCTGCTGGCGCTCCACGCCGAACTTTTTGGTCAGGCCGAAGAATTCGTGTGTGTCCTGCATGGCGGCCCAGGCCTCGCGCAAGCCCTGGGCGTCGATGTCGGCGTCAGGCAGCAAGGCCGCTGGCGCGGGCTCCGGACCAAACACGTAACCCGCGCTGGGTTGCACGAAGCGGCTCACCACCGCGTCGAACGCAGCCAGGTCGGTGGCATCGCGCGTGAATATCTTGTGCACCGCGCGGCCATGTGCGTTGTAGAACTGCAGGCTGCGCGATGGCGGTTTGGCGGGGTCGCTGGCCAGCTCGGTCACTGCAAAACCCGCATGCCACTGCGCAAAGAACAGGCGCAGGTCGATGTCTTCGCCCAGCGCGATGCCCACCGGCCCGGTGGCCGACACGTGCGTGTACACGCCGGTCTTCTCGTGCACCGTGCCTTCGTTGCGCGTGAGCGCCATCAGCGGGCCGCAGGCTTCGAGCGCCTGCAACAGTTCCAGCCACGAGCCCTGCAGCGGCTGGGCCTTGAGCGGGTGGCCGTGCTCGCCCGCATGGGCCGCCACGGCGGCGCCTTCCGACAGCCCCAGGCTCTCGGCGGCGTCCTTGGCGCGCTTGCCTGCGGCGCGGGCTGCGGCGAACCGCTCACGGATGTCGGGGGCGGCCTGCGGCGGATGGGCCGGAGCGCTTGGGGGGTTCGTCACAGCGGCATTCATTGCACGGCCTCCGGCGCGATGTGCCACAGCACGCGGCGTTGTTCGGCAGCCACCATCGCGGCGCTGGCGGCCACGTCCTGGCGCGCCTTGCATTGCTGGTCCCAGCGGCCTTGCAGGCTCCAGACCACGGTGCGGAAGTGCGGCGTGAAGCCCTGGGCGTCGGCCAGCATCTGCAGGTTGGCCGCGATCTTGCTGCCCATGGCGTCGCGGTGGCTGTCGCAGCAGGCTTGCACATAGCCCGTCATCAGGGCCAGGGTGCCCGCCAGCAGCGCCTCGGCGCAGGGCAGGCTGTATTCCTCGTCGGCGTGGCTGCCCGTGTTGGGCTGGTGTGGAGCGTGGCTCATGGTGATCTCCTTGGGTGGATGCCTGGGGATAGAAATGCAGGGAACGGGCGCTCAGAAATCCGCCACCAGCGAGACACGCACGGAGCGACCAGGCTGGCTGTAGGCGTCGATGAAGCTGGCGTTGGCGGCTAGGCCGCGCACGTCGGCCCAGCGCCAGTGCTTCTTGTCGGTGAGGTTGTAGATGCCCGCGTTCAGGCGCAAGCCCTTGCGAATGCGCCACTGCGCGGCCAGGTCCAGCACCGTATACGAGGGCGCGAGGAACTGCGTGCTGCCCGTGGCCACGCTCACGTCGCTGGCCTTCTTGGCGGCGGCATGGGTCATGTCCAGCCGCGCCATCCAGCCACCGGTGTCGTAGCGCAGTCCCGCCGTCAGGCGCGATGGGTCCACGGTGTTCACCGGCTTGCCGGTGGTGGTGTCGCGGCCGCGCGTCTGGCCGTAGGAAAACGGAGAACTCCACTGCCCGCCCGCCCACTGGCCCCAGCGCATGTCGCCCTTGACCTCGAAGCCGCTCAGCTTGACGCGGCCGATGTTGACCGACTGGAACACCAGCGGGTTGCCCGGTGCGCCTGTGCCGCTGACCTGGCGCAGGTCTTCGATGAAGTCCTTGTAGCGGCCCGTGAACGCGGCGGCTTCGATGGACAAACGCTCCAGGCGCCCGCGCACGCCCAGCTCAAAGTTCTGGCTCTTCTCCGGCTTGAGGTTGGCGTTGGGCACCGTGCGGTAGTTGCCCACCGGGTTCTCGAAAAAGGCGTTGACCTGCCCCGCATTGGGCGCACGGAAGCCCGCCGCGTAGTTGCCAAACACGCTCCACTGCTCGCTGGCACGGTACAGCACGCCGAACTTGGGCGAGGTGGCATTGCCCGAAAGCGACACCGCCTGCGCGCCAAAGCCCGCCTGGTCGGCCTTGATGCGGAAGGTGTCGAAGCGCACGCCGGGGGTGATGCTCCAGGGCCCGCTCACGAACTCGTCCTGCACATACAGGGCCGTGCTGGTCTCGGTGGTGTCGGGGAATCGCTTGAGCGGGAAGGTCTCGCCCGTGGGCGGCGTCACGCCGGTCTGCAGGTTCTCGACCTTGGCCGCCGTGTAGTCCAGGCCGTAGGTGATCTTCTGCACCCATGGCCCGCCATTGCGCAGCACCTTGCTGCCCTGCAGGTTGGCCTGCCAGGTGCGCTCGTCATAGGTCACGTCGCGCACGCGGTCGGCGGCCGTGCTGCGGTCTTCGGTGATGTACTCGCGCGAATGGGCGTCCTGCCAGCTCAGCGTGGCCTTCACATCATCGGCAAACGCGGTGTTCACGCGCCAGTTGCCTTCCCACGTCGCACGGCTGCGCTGCATGTCGGTGAACGAGGTAGAGCCCAGCACCGAGGTCGCGGCCAGCGGCGGCTTGGAGCGTGCGGTGAGGAGTTCGTAGTCGGACGTCTTGTCCACATGCTCCAGCGTGAACACATGGCGCTGTCCGCCGCCGGGCGTCAGCACCACCTTGCCCAGCAAAGCGCCGCTTCTGTCTTTCTGCGGATTGGGCTTGGTGCGGTCGGCATTGGCCGCATCGTTGGCGCCCATGTTGTCCAGCTCGCTGGCGCGCGTGACGTTGCCGCCCAGCAGCCACTGCACCGTGTCGCCCGCCTTGCCCGCCACCGTGGCGCCCACGCGCTTGCCGTGCTCGTCGCCGTCATATCCCAGGCTCACCCGGCCGCCGATGCGCTTGTCGCCGTCGAGAAATGCCGAGGGGTCTGCCGTGATGAAGTTGACCAGGCCCGCCATGCCGTCGGAGCCATACAGCGCCGAGGTGGCGCCGCGCACCACCTCGATGCGCTGCAGCAGCCCGATGTCCAGGTAGTCGCGCCCGAAGGCGTTGGCGCTGAAGACATAGCTGCGCGGCAGGCGAATGCCATCCACCATCATCAACACGCGGTTGCCGTCCAGCCCCCGGATGTTGAAGCCCGCGTTCTGCTCGCGCCCGGTGGAGCCACTGGCCAGCGTGAAGCGTGCGGGCGAACGGGTGACCGACACGTTGGGCAGCTCGCGCGCCACGTCGCGGATGTCTCGCACCTGGCCTTCCTCGATGGCCTGCGCATTGATCACGTCGATGCTCATGGGCAGCTCGTCGCGGTCCTGCTCGCTGCGCGAGCCGCTGATGACCACTTCTTTGAGCTGCGGCGCTGCAGCCACCAATTGGGCCGCATCTTGCGCATACGCGTTCCCGATGGCGGCGCACGCACAGGCCACCAGCCATGCAAGCGGCAGCAGACGGCCTTGCAACCATTGATCGGAGGGGCGCGCCTGTGCGCACCGGGAACAAAACGGAGGGGAACGGAATGCCTGCGCCACGGAGGGGAGTCCTTCTCTGAAACGACAACGAATACAGAGCTGGCTCCATGCAGACGGCCTTGGCTTCTGCGCGCAGAAGCATGGGCCGTTGTGGCTGGCTGATGGGATGAAATTATATGAGAATAATTCTCAATAGCAACAATTTAAAACCCTTCTTGATGGTGCCTTACAAGCCCAAGCACAGCCGCTTTCTCCGCAAACGTCGGCGCCATCCAGCCATCCAACGTAACACCGCCTGGGCAACTCCAGCCTCTCCCGGACAGCCACCCCAAAACAAAGCGACTGGATGCCGAAACATCCAGTCGCTCTTATTTTTATAGCTATTAGCACTTATCCATCAAGCGCCAGGGGGCAACTTTGTTGGAATATTCCCCGCATCACTAACCCTACCTTTGCGGGAAAGAGTTTGGGAGAGGGGACGTGCGGTGCAGCTTTACGCTGCCACGGCTTCGCGCTGCGCTTCGGGAGCCTTGGCGCCTTCGGCCGCAGCCACCACCGGCATGCGGATCAGGTGGTCGAAAGCACTCAGCGCCGCCTTCGATCCGTCGCCCGCAGCAATCACGATCTGCTTGAACGGCACCGTGGTGCAGTCGCCCGCTGCGAACACGCCGGGGATGTTGGTGCGGCCGTGCGAGTCGACGATGATTTCGCCGAACTTGGACAGCTCCACCGTGCCCTTGAGCCACTCGGTGTTGGGCACCAGGCCGATCTGCACGAACACGCCTTCGAGCGGCACCAGGTGCTCCACGTTGGTGGCGCGGTCCTTGTACTTGAGACCGTTGACCTTGCCGTCGGCGCCGGTGATTTCGGTGGTCTGCGCGTTGGTGTGGATGGTCACGTTGGGCAGGCTCTTGAGCTTGTTGACCAGCACGGCGTCGGCCTTGAGCTGGTCGGCAAACTCGATGAGCGTGACGTGGGCCACGATGCCAGCCAGATCGATGGCAGCCTCGACACCCGAGTTGCCGCCGCCGATGACCGCCGTGCGCTTGCCCTTGAACAGCGGGCCGTCGCAGTGCGGGCAGTAGGCCACGCCCTTGTTCTTGTACTCGGCTTCGCCGGGCACGTTCACGTTGCGCCAGCGGGCGCCGGTGGACAGGATCACCGTCTTGGACTGCAGCGTGGCGCCGTTGGCCATCTGCACGCTGATGAGGCCACCTGGCTCGGCCGCGGGGATGAGCTTGTCGGCGCGTTGCAGGTTCATGATGTCCACGCCGTAGGCGCGGGTGTGGGCTTCGAGTGCGGCGGCAAACTTGGGGCCGTCGGTTTCGAGCACCGAGATGTAGTTTTCAATCGCCAGCGTGTCATTGACCTGACCGCCAAAGCGCTCGGCAGCGACGCCGGTGCGGATGCCTTTGCGGGCGGCGTACACAGCGGCCGCGGCGCCTGCTGGGCCACCGCCGACGATGAGCACGTCGTACGGTGCCTTGGCGCTGAGCTTGGCGGCCTCGCGGGCGGCGGCGCCGGTGTCGAGCTTGGCGACGATTTCTTCGATGGTCATCCGGCCCGAGCCGAACACCTGGCCGTTCAGGAACACCATGGGCACGGCCATGATTTCGCGGTCGTTCACTTCCTGCTGGAAGGCGCCGCCTTCGATCACGGTCGTCTTGATCTTCGGGTTGACGATGGCCATCAGCGACAGCGCCTGCACCACGTCCGGGCAGTTGTGGCAGGTCAGGCTCATGTAGACCTCGAAGTTGAAGTCTCCATCCAGCGCCTTGATGGAGTCGATCACATCCTGCTCGACCTTGGGTGGGTGGCCGCCCGTCCACAACAGGGCCAGCACCAGCGAGGTGAATTCATGGCCCAAGGGCAGGCCGGCAAAGCGCAGGCTGTTGGCGGCGCCCGGGCGCTTCAGGCTGAAAGATGGCTTGCGTGCATCGTTGCCGTCGGTGCGCAGGGTGATCTTGTCGCTGCGCAGGGATTGGATGGTCGTCAGCAGCTCGCGCATGTCGCGCGCCGTCTCGCTGTCGTCCAGGGAAGCCACCAGCTCAAACGGCTGCTGCACGCGCTCCAGGTAGGCGGCGAGTTGGGTCTTGAGTTGTTCGTCGAGCATGGTGGTGTCCTTTGAAATTCGAGTTGTGGTGTCTGGGAGGGTGACGCCAAAAAGGCTGCAGTTCAAGCCTGCTTGTCAACGTCCGGGCGTAAAAAAGCC
The DNA here is from genome assembly GCF_025246485.1 of Acidovorax sp. K2F. NCBI lineage: Bacteria > Pseudomonadati > Pseudomonadota > Betaproteobacteria > Burkholderiales > Comamonadaceae > Acidovorax > Acidovorax sp. K2F. The sequence goes on along the minus strand of NZ_JAOBSQ010000028.1, from coordinate 8,301 downwards.
GGACGGCATGGCGCGATGGCGCCATGACGCTGTCCGGCTTTGGAGGAGCCGTGGATTAGATCTTGCCAACCAGGTCCAGCGAAGGCGTCAGCGTCTTGGCGCCTTCCTTCCACTTGGCGGGGCAGACTTGGCCAGGGTTGGCGGCGGTGAACTGGGCAGCCTTGAGCTTGCGCAGGGTTTCCGACACGTCACGGGCGATTTCGTTGGAGTGAATTTCCATGGTCTTGATCAGGCCATCGGGGTTGATCACGAACGTGCCACGCAGTGCCAGACCTTCTTCAGGGATGTGCACGCCGAAAGCGTTGGTCAGCTGGTGCGTTGGGTCACCGACCAGCGGGAACTTGGCCTTGCCCACGGCGTCGGAGGTTTCATGCCACACCTTGTGCGAGAAGTGGGTGTCGGTGGTCACGATGTAAACCTCGGCACCGGCCTTTTGGAATTCAGCGTAGTTGTCGGCAGCGTCTTCGATTTCGGTGGGGCAGTTGAAGGTGAAGGCTGCAGGCATGAAGATCAGCACGGACCACTTGCCCTTGAGGGACTGCTCGGTCACTTCGATGAATTCACCCTTGCCGCCACGGTTGACAAAAGCGGTGGTCTTGAAGGGCTGAACTTGCGTATTGATCAGGGACATTGCTGTTTCCTTAGTGGTTGGTTGACTGAACAGGACTGAAGTTTAGGCATTTCCAAGCCATCAATCCAATTAATTGATTACATCGAATCAATTGCCAATTACTATACAACGCACTGTGCGACCTCCCGGTGACATCCCTGGCGAGCCGCAGGGCACACAGGATGTGAACGCGAACGCCTCTCAGCATCACACGCAGCCCGCGCGCCACAGCAGGGGCTTGCCTTGCGCTCCAAGATATTGGTCAAAGACGGCTATCGCGCTTTAACGAATAGCGCCTAAAGCTCACTAATTCATAGCAAAGGCCTGATTCACAAGCTCCAAACACTGCTGATTTGCTCCGTGAAGAGCTCTAAACCCCGCCAGTGGTGACGATTGCCACGCTTTGCCTGCGCAACACCGTGCGCCTGCACCTGCTGATGCCGCTGGATGCGGGTGTGGGCTGCCCTGCTGTAGCTTTCGCTCGTACGGGAGCGGCGCGGTAGTGCGAGTGACGAACGCGTAGAGCCACAGGATTCAGCGCTGCGCGAACGCCGCGCGTTGGAGCCGGACCCACCGATTTGTTGTGACTGGCAAGCCCACCAATCGCCTTGTTCACATCCACGCTCAGGATGCGCGGGTCCCGTTGAGCAAACAGCTTTTCAAGCTGTGGCCTGGTGATAAAAAGGTACACCAGCCCCATGTGCGCATCGACCTCTGAAAGCACGGGCAACGCCTCCACACCGGCAGCTTTGAGAATCTCGTCCAACGCGCGGGTGTTGGCATCCATCTGGTAGCGGCGCGCCTTGGGGCTTTGGTGAGGCAAGTGTGTGTAAGTCACGCCACCTCGCAGAAGGATATGGATTTCCGCACGGCCTTCACGCGCCGCAACGCGCAGCGCGTCCTCATGCCAGATGGCCGACGGCTGGCGCACAAAACCACGCGGCCGCACCGCCCGCACATGCACGCTTTCCACCAATCCAAAAAACGCCACCCGATCAATTTTGGCCTGCACCACAGGCGCGAGCTGGGGGTTCTGCCTGCGGTCGATACCCTTGATATGCTGCGCAAACGGCTCGGTAAGCAGGCGGTCCAGCACTTCGTTCACTTCCGAGGGGCCGTCAAAGCGGGTGCTGCCGTCGGGTAGCAGGGTATATGGCGGCTCTTCGGTAGCCAGTACCAAGTCCACCTCTACGGTGGGTGAGGCGACGAGCGCATCGTCGATCGCTTCGAAGCTGCCATCACCGGCACGTTCACGCCCCCAGCTCCTGCCCGTTGGATCAATGGAAAACTTTTCGGCCAATGCGGTGCGTGAAAGCATGGCGATGCCCGCCGAGTCGGTATAAAACCCAATCCACCCCAATCCGTTGTTCCTGCGGCCAGTGGGAAAAGCGGAATCGCCCAATTCCGCATACAGCCGATCGGCCAAGGCCTGCAGCCGCAATGTCTGTTCTTCTGACCGCGTGCGCCAGGCGCTGCGATCGAGGGTCACCATGACCCGCACCCAGCCGGTACGCTGAACTTGCTGCTGAAGCATTGCAAGTTCATAGGGATGAATCTCCGACGCAGTGGCTTGGAAAGCCACTGCGGCCAGGGCCGCCAACAGGCTTGCGGCGCGCGCCCGGATGCGTGCAATGCCACCCGAAGGGAAATAGGGGAAATGGATTGGTGGTGCCATGTTGTGCTCCCGAATTGCGCCGCTTGCTCAGTGCCACATATGTCGAACGGTGTGGCGTCTTGCAAATGAGCCACGTTTGCCCTGGCGCAACAACCATTTTTTGACCATTGAGTGCGCATACACAGGCGGCACCATGCTTCTTCCTGAACGCGAACACCTCTCAACATCAAACGCAGCCATTGCGTAACCGCAGGGGTTTACCTTGCGTGGGTTGATGCAGGTCACGACAATGCGTATCGCATCAATTCACAAACCAGAACAAGGAGTCCCCATGAAAGGTGACGCACAGGTCATTGGCCATCTGCAGGCCCAGCTCAAGAACGAACTCACCGCCATCAACCAGTACTTCCTGCACTACCGCATGCTCAAGCACTGGGGCTTCGACAAGCTGGCGAAGAAGGAGTATTCGGAATCCATCGGCGAGATGAAGCATGCCGACTGGCTCATGGACCGCATCTTCACGCTGGACGGCCTGCCCAACCTGCAGGACCTGGCCAAGATCCAGGTCGGCGAAGACGTGCCAGAGATCCTGGCCTGCGACCTGCGCGCCGAACAAGGCGCACAAGCCACCATCAAGGATGGGATCGCCCACTGCGAAAGCGTGCGTGACTATGTATCGCGCGACCTGCTGCAGAAGATCCTGGACGACACCGAGGAGCACATCGACTTCCTCGAGACCCAGATCGATCTGATCGGCAAGGTGGGCCTGCAGAACTACCTGCAGTCGCAGATGGGCGATGTGGAGTAAGGCCACGGATCGCCAGATCGGTCCACGAACACGGGCAGAAAAATCAAAACGGGCTTCGGCCCGTTTTTTTGTGCCTGCGCGCTGCAGCTTGGAAAATATTTCTCCCGGACAGCAATGCCCCCTGCGATCACGGGTTGTTGCAAGTGCACATCAAAGGAAGAAAATTTCCGCAACATAAATGCGAATGCTTCTCAACAAAAGTAGAATATCAGCCTACCACCAGCGGCCGGGTTCAGTGACCCCCTGATTCCCGAGCCCGCCAGCAAGCCAGTCAGCCCGGCTCCAGCCGCCCGTTGCAGCCAGCGTTTGTGCGTTTTGTACCCACACACCTGTCTGGAGCTCTTTGCTGATGCCGCACCGTACGACCCACCCCTGCCTTGCGGGGCCCTTGCCCACATACACCCCCGGATATCCCCGGGCCCTGCCATGAAGGCCACCCGCGTCGATGGACGCTACCGGCTGGCCATAACCTCCCGCTCCGTGGCGGCGATAGGGGGCGGCTACGCGCTGGCGGCAGGCTTCTCGGCGGCGCTGTCGCTCCTGCTTGCGCAATGCATGCCCCGCGTGGAGGCTGTGCTCACGGCCACCATGCTCTCGTGGGTGGTGTATGCCGCTGCCGCTGGCTGGGCTTTTTACACACGCACCGCCTGGGGCGCCTGGGGTGGCACGCTGCTGCCCGCACTGGTGCTGGGCGCCTGCGCCACGGCACCGCATTGGATGAAGGCAGCGGCATGACCAGCAGCACACTCCCATCGCAAACCCCAGCCGAACGGGCTCCTGCAGCCACCGCGGCCAACACTGCGTCTGAAGCAGCACGCTCAGCCAAGAAGCCCAAGGCGCCCAACGACCGCGAAGGATTCCGCCAGGCCATGTCTTGGCTGCACACCTGGGCCGGATTGATCCTGGGCTGGCTGCTATTTGCAATCTTCCTGACCGGCACGCTGTCGTTCTTCAAGAACGAGTTCAACCTGTGGATGCGCCCCGAGATGCATGGGCTGCAGCCGGTGGATGCCACCGATCCGCAGGTGGCGCAAAAAGCCATGGACGCGCTGGTGCGCCGGGTGCCCAACGTCACGCAGTGGATCATGCACCTGCCCGACGACCGCGACCCTGCCGTCAACATCCTGTGGCGCGACACGGGCAATGGCCGCTTCGAGACGCTGCGCATGAACCCGCAGACCGGCGAGGCCATCGACGCGCGCCAGACCATGGGCGGCGACTTCTTCTACCGCTTCCACTTCGAGCTGCGCACCGCGCAGAAGGGGCGCTGGACCCTCGAAGGCCGCTGGGTGGTGGGCGTAGCCACCATGCTGATGTTTGTAGCGCTGATCTCGGGGGTGATCACGCACCGCCGCATCTTCAAGGACTTCTTCACCTTCCGCCCCACCAAGGGCGGCCAGCGCGCCTGGCTGGACGCACACAACGTCAGCGGTGTACTGGTGCTGCCGTTCTACCTGATGATCACCTTCAGCGGGCTGATGATCTTCCACACGCTCTACATGCCTGCAGGCATTGCCACCGCCTACAAGGGCGAGAACGGCGTGGACTCCAACGCGTACTTTGCCGACCTGCAGGGCGAGAAAGCCGAAAGCCGCCCCCGGCGCAGACCGGGCGACAAGGTAGAGCCCCTGCCCGCTATTGCACTGCCGTCCATCCTGACCGAAGCGCGCACCCGCTGGGATGGCGGGCGCATCGGCAGCCTGCAGGCACGCCGCGACGCCAAGGGCCGCGCCGTGGTCGAGGTGACGCGCCACGAAGGCGACCGCTTGCAATACCGACCACCGCGCCTGCTGTTTGATGCCACCACCGGCCAGTGGCTGGACCAGGCCGATGCCACCGGCCCCGCCGTCAAGACCTACGGCGTGTTGTACGGCCTGCACATGGCGCGGTTTGCCGACATCGGCCTGCGCTGGGCGCTGTTTGGCTTTGGCGTGTTGGGCAGCCTGATGATCGCCACCGGCATGGTGCTGTGGTCGGTCAAGCGCAGCGCCAAGTCGCAGACGCAGGCCAGCCGCAAAGGGATCGCCGCCAATAAAGACAACAGGGCGGGCGTCGCACCCACCAAGGCGCCGTTTGGCGAGCGCCTGGTGGCAGCCATCAACATTGCCACGCTGGCGGGCCTGCCGCTGGCCTGCGGCGTGTACATCGCCTCCAACCGCCTGATCCCGCTGAACGCTGAGGGCCGGGCCGATGTGGAACTGGCCTGGTTCTTCAGCGCCTGGGGCCTGGCCCTGCTGTGGGCGCTGGCCTGCGCCGTGGTGCGGCCCAGCCGCATGGGCTGGTCGGTGCCGCTGGGCGCAGCGGGGCTGGTGTGGGCGTTGCTTCCGGTCATCAACGCCCTGACCACCCACACCCACCTCGGCGTCACGATGCCGGCGGGCGAATGGGTGTGGGCCAGCATGGACCTGGCGTTCCTGACCACCGGGCTGGTGCTGGGCTGGCTGTCGTGGCGGCTGCGCCCGGGCCGTGCCCGGAAGGGCAAAGCCGCTGAGGCCAAAACACCGCGCACTGCCCCGGCGGCCGCATTGCCTGCGGCCACCGAAGTGTCTGTTTCAACGTCGGGGGCTTGAACACCATGTCCGCATTTCTGCTGTGTTTTGCGGCCTGGTCGGTGATGGCGTTGGGCATGGACCGCCACCATGAAGACGCCACAGGCCGCGAAGGTGCGGCCCGCCGCCTGCAACAGCTGCGCCGCGCGGGGTGGCTGTTGCTGCTGCTGTCGCTGTGGCTGGCCGCACATCCGGCCGATGGCGTGTCTGCTTCGCTCGGCGTGACCGCATGGGCCGTGGCCCTGTCAGCAGCTGCCGTGGCCGTGACGGCCACTGTGACCTGGCAGCCCCGGCGCACACCGCTGCTGGCGGGGTTGGCCCTGCTGGCAGGCCTCGCCGCCTGGGCAGGGGGGTGGTGAGCGGAAAGGATGCGGCGGCCCCTCTGGCTCGTCGCACTTTCTGATCCGCCTCTCACCCCTGCATTTTTTCATCCCGCTCTCTGCGCCCCCCCAGCCACCGGCCCCATGGGCCCGCGCCAGGCCCGGTGCTTGCGGAGCCGTTTTCAACCGCGTTGCGCACACACCAAGGACAAACCATGCACGCACCTTTCCGCCGCCCCTTCCGCCACCCCCAGGCCCTGCACCCGCTGGCCGCTGCCGTCCTGGCCGCGTTCTGCGGCACCGCGCTGGCGCAAGCAACACCGCCCTCTGCGCCGCCCCAGACGCTGGGCGAGGTCACCGTGCAATCCACCAGCGGCGATGACGGCTATTCGCCCGCCGTCAGCTCCTCGGCCACCAAGGGCAGCGCGCCGCTGCGCGATGTGCCCCAAGCCGTGAACGTGGTACCCGAGCAGCTCATGCGCGACCAGGGTGCGCGGTCGATGGAAGACGTGCTGCGTAACGTGCCCGGCGTGGCCATGAGCCACGGCGACGGCCAGCGTGACCAGGTGGTGATCCGTGGCTTCACCGCCATTGCCGACCAGTTCGTGGATGGGGTGCGCGACGATGCGCTGTACTTCCGCGACCTGGCCGACATCGAGCGCGTGGAGGTGCTCAAGGGCCCCGCCGCCGTGCTGTACGGGCGCGGCTCCTCCGGCGGCCTGATCAACCGCGTGACCAAGAAACCCAAGTTTGGCGAGACCTCGGGGGAGGCTTCTCTGGGCCTGGGCAGTTACGCCTTTCGCCGCGCCACGGCCGATGTGAATGTAGGCATCAGCGACACCGCTGCCTTCCGCATCAACGCCGCAGTCGAAGACTCGGGCAGCTACCGCGACCAGCAGTTCGTCAAGCGCCACAACTTCGCGCCGTCGCTCGCACTCAAGCTCGCCGCACAGACCGACTTGCTGCTGCAGTACACCAACGCCCGCGACAAGCGCCTGACGGACTTCGGCATTCCCGCACTCAATGGCCGTCCAGTGAATGTGCCCGCCAGCACCTACTACGGCTCCAGCAACGCCGCACAAGACGACACCACCACCAGCACCATGCAATCGCTGGCAGCCACTCTCAACCACCGCTTCAACGACGACTGGTCGGTGCGCAATGTGACACGCGCATACGACTACACGCTGGACCGCTACAACACCCTGCCCGGCGGCACCACCAACCCGGTGAACCTGTCCGTGGGCCGCACACGCTCGTTCATCCTGCGCGACGAAAGCGGCCTGTTCAACCAGACCGACGTGACCTGGCGCAACCAGCTCGGGGGCCTGAAGCAGGAGTGGCTGATGGGCATGGAACTGGGCCAGCAGAAGAAGCGCGCGGAGTCCGTGTCGGGCGGAGCAGACCGTGTCTCCATCTTCAACCCCGCCGGCGTAGCCGCGCCGGTGATACCTGCCGCCAGCTACACCGCCGACAGCGCCATCCCCAGCCACACCACCCAAGACACAGCGGCGCTCTACTGGCAAAACCAGATCACGCTGGCCCCGCAGTGGAAGGCCCTGGTGGGTGCGCGCTACGACGTGTTCAAGCAGCAGACCGAGTTTGACCGCAAGCTCTCCGCGTTGTCGCGCACCGACAAGAAGTTCAGCCCCCGCGCAGGCCTGGTCTGGCAGCCCAGCGACGCCGTGTCGTACTACGTGTCGTACAGCAAGTCGTTCCAGCCTTCGGCAGAGACTTTTGCACTGGCCGCCAACAACACCGCCAACGAACCAGAGATCACGCAGAACAAGGAAATCGGCGTGAAGCTCGACCTGCTCGATGGCCGCATGAACGTGACGGGCGCGCTCTTCAACCTGGAGCGCACCAACATCAAGAACACCGACCCCACCAACCCCTCGCGCCAGATCAACGTGGGCACGCAACGCACCAACGGCCTGGAGCTGACCGCCAACGGCCGCCTGCCCGGCCGCTGGGATGTAAGCGCCGGCTACGCCTGGCTGGATGGCCGCATGACGAAATCACTGGCCACCACCACCTCCACCCAGTTGCCCACCGCCGCCATTGCCGCCCAGGGCAAAGTGCCTGCGCTCACTCCCCGCAATTCCGCCTTCCTGTGGGCCATGAAGGACCTGGGCCACGGCCTGCGCGTGGGTGGCGGCGTGAACTACGTGGGCGCCCGCTTCACCTCGCTGACCAACCTGGTCACCCTGCCCGGTTACACGACGCTGGACGCCGCCCTGCAGTACACGCTGGGCCAGTGGGATGTGGACGTGAACATCAAGAACCTGGCCAACCGCAAGTACTACGTGTCAGCCCACGGCAGCAACGACAACCTGATCTTGCCCGGATCTCCGCGCGCGGTGCAGGTCACACTGCGCTCGCACTTCTGACAAGGGCTG
>NZ_JAOBSQ010000027.1:0-18858 GCF_025246485.1 Acidovorax sp. K2F | reverse complement strand
GGCGAAAAGCGCACGCGTCTCAGTCAATCGACCGGTCGCCGCAACTTGCCACAGCCGGACCAAAGATGCTGCTGACGCCCTACCAAAGGTCTTTAGCCGCTATCTAAAAGATAGCCAAAGTCGCTTTAGCAGCATCGCACGGACGCACTGAGCGAAGCGTGCAATGGGGTCGATGGCGTTCAGTTCATGCTCCAGGTTCCGTCATAGAGCTCGGCCCTCAGACCCAGCTCCATGATCTGTGCAGTCAGGGTGCGTACCGAATGTCTGGCCTTGTCGCCTTCCGGGTCATTGGTTTGCGTTGACTGCGCAGCCCGGAAGGGGCGACCGACGTTGCGTCCCCACACACCGCGCCAGCGCGCCATGTTGGTTGTTTCCAGCGACACTGCATTCAAAGACTCGATGTAGATGTATCCGGTGGTCATCACTTCCTGGATGCTCTCGCGTTCGGCAGCGCTTGGGCTTGTGATTTGTTCGCTTTGCAACGCCACCATCACAACGCCGATCAACCGTGTCAATGACGCGGACGTCTGCACCGAGAGATCCACCAGTCGATGGACCTGATCGTTAAGACCGGCATCGCACCCCGCTCGGTTCGCGCCGAACCTGTCTACAGAAACGATGGCCAGTGTGCCGGACATGGCCGTCAGCATGTGGGATGCCAATGCGAACAGGTTCACGATGCCCAGCGGGCCTTTGCGCTGCTCAGGGCTTTCCACCTTCGGCAAATAGTCAAACTGCCGCGCGAAGAGCTCTTGGATGAGGCGTGGGGACTCTTCAGTCATTGCCGACTTTCGGGCCTTGGAGGCGGATTGGGCCAGTACGGGCGCAGCGGGTCAGGCTGCATAGCCAAGACTGGGCCGCCGCTCGTGGCTGACCGAGGCAGTGCCCGACCGCTCTTCGAGCTTGAAGATTTGCACCGCCCGCGTCAGCTGCTGGGCCTGCATGTCCAGACTCTGGGCGGCCGCCGCGCTTTCTTCGACGAGCGCTGCGTTCTGCTGTGTGACCTGATCCATCTGATTCACAGCTTGGCCGATCTGAGACACGCCGGAGCTCTGCTCAGAGATGGCAGCGCTGATCTGCCCCACAACCTCCGTCACACGCTGGATGGCGCCCACCACCTCGTCCATGGTCTGGCCCGCCTGATCCACCAGCTGGGTACCGGCAACCACCTTTTCCACGCTTTCGCTGATCAATGCCTTGATCTCCTTGGCGGCCGTGGCACTGCGCTGCGCAAGGTTGCGCACCTCAGTGGCCACCACGGCAAACCCGCGCCCTTGTTCACCCGCTCGCGCGGCCTCAACAGCAGCGTTCAGCGCCAGGATGTTCGTTTGAAAGGCAATGCCGTCAATCACGCCGATGATGTCGGAAATCCTGCGTGAGCTGTCGTTGATACCCCGCATGGTGTCCACTACCTGCGATACCACTTTGCCGCCCTGGGTGGCCACGGTGGTTGCGTTCATGGCCAACTGGTCTGCCACCTTGGCGTTCTCTGCGTTGTTAAGGACCGTGGTGCTGAACTGCTCCATGGTGGCGGCCGTCTGCTGCAGGGCGCTGGCCTGCTCTTCGGTACGGTGGCTCAGGTCGATATTTCCACGTGCAATTTCCGAAGTGCCCATGGCGATCGAATCCGAAGCACCGCGCACCTTGGCAACGATGTCCGCCAGGTTCTGCTGCATCGCGCTCAGAGAAGCCAGCACGCTTCCCTGGATGGCACTGTCGGCCCCATCCATTTTCGACAGATCCCCGTCCGCCACGCGGCGTGCTGCATCGCTGAGCACATCGGGCTCGGCCCCCAGCGCACGGGACAGGCTGCGTGTGATCAGGTAGCCGGAGATCAGAGCCACCAATGCTGCCATCAAAGCAAGGGCCACCAAGTAGGTGCGCTGCGCGGCCATGTCCGACTCAGATTGCTGCACAAGCTGGCCTGATCGCTCGTCGGTGACAGCCTGGTATTCATTGGTCTTGGAGACCAGCGCGGCCAGCAGAGGGCGGCACTTCTCGTTGATCATGGTGATGGCCTCATCCCGCTGGCCATTCAGCGCCAGATCCACGATCTTCAAAGCCACAGGGCTGTAGGCGTGTTCGATCTTGTCGATGTCGTCCACAAGCGCCTTGATGTGCGCCGGCACATGGCCTGCCACCGCCATTTCTTTCAATCGAGCCAACCGGTCCTGAACATCAGCATGGGCTTTGCTCACCGCGAACTTCTCAGCAGCGCGTTCTGATTCCGAGGTGACTATCACCAGGTTACGCGCCGCAATGGCACGCCGGTTGACGGCCGACTGCACGTCTTTCGCCAGATGGGCGCGGGCATTGATGCCGGTGACGTAGTCGTGGAACAGGTCCTTCTGCTTTGTCATGTCATAGATGGCAATCCCAGCCACCAGCAGGATCAGGGTCACCATCAGGCCGAAGGCCAGACTCAGTTTTCTACGGACGGTCATTCGGTTGCGGTTCATGGCATATCACCTTGTTCATTGATGCGGCTCAATTTTTGATGAATTTATCATTTTCGTCAATTTATTTTTATCAATTCAAGGACGCCATAGCCATACAAAAGTCAAATTCGCAAAATCACAGCATCTGATCGGGAATCATTCGCATTTACGGGATAAAATTTGGCTACCGCAAGCCAAAGCCCTTTCTCTCGGCTGCAGCCAGCTCCCTCCGTCATCAGATGCATTCGGGTTGCCTGGCTTGAAACACTCCTTTCTCTCTGATCCTTCCGGCATGGCCGGCGCTTTGCGTCTGGCTCTTCAGTGCGTGCGTGCGCAGCGCTTTGAAACTCAAAGCCCTTGCGGTAGCAAATCGCTCAACAAGGTTCTCATCCCATGCTGAGCCCCACCGCCCTGCGCCGCTGGAGTTGGACCCACAAATGGTCCAGCCTGGTGTGCACCGTCTTCATGCTGCTGCTGTGCATCACCGGCCTGCCGCTGATCTTTCACCACGAAATCGGCCACCTGCTGGGCACCGAGGTCGAGGCGCCAGCCATGCCCGCCAACACGCCGCGCGCGAGCCTGGACCAGGTGTTGGCCACGGCAAAAGCGCTGCACCCGGATCGTGTGGTGCAGTTCGCGTCGCATGCGGAGGACGATGACAACGTCTGGTTCGTCACGCTCACGCCCACCCCGGCGCCCACCGATGACTTCCGCTCAGTGGCGGTGGATGCCCGCACGGCCCAGGTGCTGGCGCAGCCACGGTTTGACGAAGGCTTCATGTACGTGATGTTCAAGCTGCATGTGGACCTGTTCGCGGGGCTGCCGGGCAAGCTGTTTCTGGGCTTCATGGGCTTGCTGCTGCTGGTGGCCATCGTCACCGGCGTGGTGTTGTATGCGCCGTTCATGCGCAAGCTGGCGTTTGGTGAGGTGCGGCGGGATCGGTCCACGCGGGTGAAGTGGCTCGACCTGCACAACCTGCTGGGCATCGTCACGCTGGTGTGGGCGTTTGTGGTGGGTGGCACGGGCATGATCAACACGTGGGCCGACCTGCTCGTCAAGTACTGGCAGTACGACCAGCTCTCAGTGCTGCTCAAGCCGTATGAGGGCCAGCCCATCGTGCCCGCTGCCGAGCGGGGGCCGCTGCAGCAAGCGCTGGAGGTGGCGCAGGCCCAGGCGCCGGGCACCAAGCTGTCGTTCATTGCGTTCCCGGGCACGGCGTTTTCCAGCCCGCACCACAACACGTTTTTCCTGCGCGGCAACGAGCCGCTCACCTCGCGCCTGCTCAAGCCCGTGCTGGTGGATGCGCGCACGGCGCAGGTCACAGCAGCGCCCCAGCTGCCGTGGTACCTGACTGCGCTGCTGGTCTCGCAGCCGCTGCACTTTGGCGACTACGGCGGCATGCCGATGAAGATCCTCTGGGCGCTTCTCGACATTGCCACCATCGTGGTGCTGGGCAGCGGGTTGTACCTGTGGTTGCGCAAAGGTGCGCAGGCGGGCAGCGCCAGCAACGCCAGTACCAGCACCGCCACGGCGGCAGCCACCGTGCACGGCCACACCGGCCTGCCGCCAACGGCTGCCGCACGCACTGGCGGCGCGCTGCCAAGCACGGAGGGCCGCGCATGAAGGCGAGCCCTTTCTGGTCGCTGTGGGGCTGGCCCATCGTGATGGGTGTGCTGACCACCACCGGCCTCATCACGGCACTGGTGTCTGACACCTGGGGCGACTGGTGGTCGTGGGTGGGTCTGGGCATTCCGGTGGTGGTGATGGGCTGGACCTGCTGGCCGCGCACCACGCCAAGGGCCACTGCGCAACGCGCCCATGACAAACCCCACACCGATGCCGACGAAGCGGGCACCAACGCCAACGCCACGCCACTCTGAAAATTCCCCGCACCTTCACCACGCCATGCGCAATTCCCATTCCCCTCGCCGCCCTACCCTGACCCCAGCCGCACTGGCCGCCGCGTTGCTCTTCACACTGGCCGCGCCCGCCGCTTGGGCGCAAGCGACGGCCAGCGGTACCGAGCCCGACGGCAAAACCCTGTCCACCGTCACGGTGAACGCCAGCGCCGACGCATCGGCGCAAGGCCTGTCGCCCGCCTACCCCGGCGGCCAGGTGGCCCGTGGGGGCCGTGCGGGCATCCTGGGCACCAAGGACGCGATGGACACGCCGTTTTCCATCACCAGCTACACCAACGAACTGATCCAGGACCGCCATGCCCGCAGCGTGGGCGATGTGCTGCAGAACGACCCCACGGTGCGCGTGGCACGTGGCTTTGGCAATTTTCAGGAGGCGTTCTTCATCCGGGGGTTCATCCTCGATTCGGACGACACGGCCTACAACGGCCTGTACAGCCTGCTGCCGCGCCAATACATTGCCACCGAGCTGTTCGAGCGTGTGGAGGTGCTGCGCGGCGCATCGGCCTTTTTGAACGGCGCCAGCCCCAACGGCGGCGGCCTGGGCGGCAGCATCAACCTGCTGCCCAAGCGCGCGCCCAACGAGCCTTTGAACCGCGTGACCTTTGGCGTGGCCAGCGGCGGCCAGACGCAGGTGGCGGCCGACATTGCCCGGCGCTTTGGGCCCGATGGCAATACGGGCATCCGCGTGAATGCTGCTGCCCGCAATGGCGGTACGTCGGTGGACCACGAAGACGTGCAGCTCGGCCTGCTGGCCGTGGGCCTGGACTGGCGCAGCCGCGATGTGCGCCTGTCGGGCGACATCGGCTGGCAGGACCACAAGCTCAAGAACACCCGCACCAACGTCACGCTGGGCAGCGCTGTGACCACGGTGCCGAGCGTGCCCGACAACCAGACCAACTTTGCCCAGCCCTGGAGCTACTCCAACGAACGCGATGTGTTCGGCACGCTGCGTGGCGAGTGGGACCTGTCGCCCAGCACCACGGCCTGGGCTGCGGCGGGCGCGCGCCGTGGCGAAGAAGCCAATTCACTGGCCAACCTCACGGTGACCAACGCCGCCAGCGGCGCCGCCACCACCTACCGCTTTGACAACACCCGCAAGGACAGCGTGAACACCGGCGAGCTGGGCCTGCGTGGCAAGCTGCAGACCGGCAGCGTTGGGCATGAATGGGTGGCGGTGGCGTCGCACTACGACTTCGAAAAGAAGAACGCCTACGCCATGGATTGGCGCAACACGCACGCCACCAATCTTTACAACCCCATAGCCACCAACCTGCCCGGCTTCAGCGCCAACACCCTGTTTGGCGGCGACCTGGCCAATCCCCTGCGCACCGGCAGCACGCGCCTGTCCAGCTTTGCGCTGGGCGACACGATGGCGTTCATGGACAACCGCCTGCTCTTCACCGTGGGCTTGCGCCACCAGAAGATGGAGATCGCCAATTACGACTACGGCACCGGGCTGCAGACCGACCGCTACGACCAGAGCCGCACCAGCCCGCTGCTGGCCGCTGTCTACAAGGTCAACAAGGGCCTGTCGGTGTATGCCAACTATGTGGAAGGCCTGAGCCAGGGCCAGACCGCGCCCAGCACGGCGACCAACCGTGGCGAGATGCTGGCGCCCTATGTCTCCAAACAAAAGGAAGTGGGCATCAAGTTTGACGCCGGCCGCGTGGGCGGCAGCGTGGCGCTGTTCTCCACCACCAAGCCGCGTGCGTTTTTGAACACGGCCAACCTCTTCAGCACCAGCGGCAAGGACAGCCACCAGGGCATCGAGCTGGCCGTGCAAGGCGAGGCCACCAAGGGCCTGCGCCTGCTGGGCGGCCTGACCTGGCTGGATGCCAAGCAGCTGACCACCGGCGCTGCCGCCACCGACGGCCAGCGCGTCATCGGTGTGCCCAAGCTGCAAGCCAACCTGGGGGCGGAATGGGACGTGCCCGGCGTGCCGGGCCTGGCCGTGGACGGCCGCTGGGTGCATACGGGCGCCAGTTATGCCAACGCCACCAACACCCTGCGCGTGCCCGGCTGGAACCGGCTCGACGTGGGTGCCCGCTATATGACGGAAGTGCAAGGCAAGCTCGTTACGCTGCGCGCCCGCATCGACAACCTGACCAACCGCAACTACTGGGCCTCAGTCGGCGGCTACCCCGGCTCGGGCTACCTGGTGGTGGGTGCGCCGCGCACCTTGTCGCTGAGCGTGAGCGTGGACTTCTAAAGCGGCACCCCGCGCCACACAGGCACTGCCAAGACCCATTTCAGGGTCAAAAAGCCACCCAGCGCTTATCCAACAAGCGCAGGCAGCTATCAAAAAATGAGTCTTTTCCCCTGTAGCGCCGGGGGTGTGGAGCACTGCGCTCCGCTGTTTTTGCTGTCACTAAACCACCGAAAGGAAAACGTCTATGCCCTCGAACCAACGCCTCCGAGCCCCGCTGCTGTCCGCCCTGCTGGCCTGCGCCGCGCTCACTGCGGTGAACTCTGCCCATGCCCACCAGGTCTGGCTCGAAAACGCTGGCGGCCAAGCACGCCTGCACTTTGGCGAGTTCAACGAGAACCTGCGCGAGACCTCGCCGGGCCGGCTGGACCAGTTCAAGGGTGTGCCCGCACTGGAACAACAACGCGCGGGTGCCGCCGCCCAGCGCGTGGAAGGCCAGCTCGCCAAAGACGCTTTTGTCTACGCCACCACGGGAACGCCCGACACGCTGTTCGCCGCCGCCAGCTACCCGCTGATCGACCGCAGCAAGCGCAACCTGCCGGCCATGATCTGGCAGCCCTCGGCCCGCTGGGTGGCCAGCCTGGCCAAGCCCGTGGCACCCACCGCGCCGCTGGACCTGGTGCCCACCGGCAAGCCCGGCGAGCTGAAGGTGGTCTACAAGGGTGCGCCGCTGCCCAAGGCCAAGGTGCAGCTGGCCGCCCCGTCGGGCTGGACGCGCGAAGCCGAGGCGGGTGAAGACGGCACGGTGACCTTCGTCACCCCCTGGAAGGGCCAGTACGTGGCCGAGGTAAAGCACAGCGACAAGACCCCCGGCGAAGTGCAAGGCGAGAAGTACGGCGAAGCCAGCTACGTGACCACGCTCACCTTTGTGCTGGCCGACGGCATGGCGTCGCCCGCCCTGCCCGAGCCGCCCAAGGCCCACTGAGCCCCGGCTGCCGCCACCGCCGATTTGCTAGCCGCACAAACCACCGCCCTCTCGCGGCGCGTGGTACTGCCTTGGCACGCTCGGGCGGCTGGCATTCATATCACTAAAAATGGGCTGTAACGCTTTACGTAAGAGCGCCGACAGCTATTAATTCGATAGCGCCATGATTCACCCCAATCTCTTGCGCACCGCGGTGGCGCAAGCCGCACTGCTGGCTGCATACGGCACCGCGTTCGCGCAGAACAGCACAGCACCCGCACCGGCCCCCATGCCCGCCCACGCTCCTGCAGCCGCCCCCTCCTTGCGCCAGGTCGATGTCATCGACTCCACGGCAGGCGAAGCCGCCACGCCCGCACGGCGTGCGCAAAGCAGCTCGCGCCTGGGCCTGTCGGTGCTGGAGACGCCGCGCTCGGTCAGCGTGATCGACAACGCGTTGCTGGAGCAGCAGATGGCCACCACCGAGCGCGATGTGCTGCGCAATGCCTCGGGCGTGTCGTCGCGCAGCGAGTACTACGGCTCGTACTCGCAGTTCTCCATCCGGGGGCTGTGGGCCAACAACACCTATAACTTCCTTCGCGACGGCGCCAAGTTCATCCACCTGCTGGACCCACCGCTGTTCAACATCGAGCGGGTGGAAGTCATCAAGGGCCCGGCCGCCCTGGAGTTTGGCCAGGTCGCGCCTGGCGGCCTCGTCAACTACGTGAGCAAGCGGCCCCAGGCCGAAGCGTTGCGCACCGTGAAGATCGGCGCAGGCAGCCATGGCTGGCGCAGTGCCGAGTTTGACCTGACCGGCCCGCTCACCACCGATGGCACGCTGCGCTACCGCCTGGACGGCGGCGCCAGCCGGGGCGGCAGTTTTGTGGATGGCAACACCCCGCGCAAGCAAGGCATTGCGGGCAGCCTGGAGTGGCAGATCACGCCCGACACCGTCTGGCGCGCGCAGGCCGAGACCCAAAGCATCGACGGCACTTCGACCTCCGGTTTGGCCGTGCCCGACCCCAAGAATCCACGCAGCGCGGACGTGCTACCGGTGGGCGCGTTCTACGGCGAGCCCTGGTTGAAAACCGACGGCCATCTGCGCTTTTATTCCACCGAGCTGCAGCACCGTTTTTCGGACCAGCTGGAAGGCCGCGTGCATCTGTCGCGCAACGAAACCTTTCGCAACGTGAACATCGTGTCGCCCATGGGCCCGGTGACCAACGGCCGCGTGCCGCGCACCTACTGGATGGCGCCGGGGCAAAAATACACGTCGGACACGGCTCTGGCCGAACTGCGCGCGCAGCTGCAGACCGGCGCGGTCAAGCACACGGTGCTGGCGGGCCTGGACTGGCGCGCCATTGCGGGCTTCTATGGCGCGCGCACCACAGGCAACCTGGGCGCTATCGACCTCTACAACCCCGTTACAGGCCTGTTGCCACCCGTGGCCTCCACCGGCGTGGGCAAGCTCTCCTCCGACGCCCGCAACACCGGTGTGTTTGTGCAAGACCGGATGGTGCTGGGCGATTTCGGCCTGTTGCTGGGCCTGCGCCACGACCGCTTCAAAGACGCCTACACCACGCCCGTCACCGACGTGAGCAAGACACAGCCGAGCGCGGCGATCAGCTGGGAGCCTCGCCCGGGCAGCATGCTCTACGCGAGCCATGCGCGCTCGTTCCAGGCCAACTCGGGCACGATGGTGTGGGGCGCGCAGTCGGCCGCGCCCTCAGAGGGCAAGCAGCTGGAGGTGGGCTGGAAGCAGGAATGGCTGAACCAACGCCTGATGACCACCGTGTCGGCGTTTGACCTGGAACTGACCAACGCCCCCGCCACCGACCCGGCGCACCCCGGCTACTCGGTGCTCACCGCACGCCAGCGCATCAAGGGCATCGAGCTGGAGCTGCAGGGCCGCATCACGCCCGGCTGGACGGTGACGGCCAACGCCAGCTTCCACGACCCCAAGGTGCTGGCCGACACCACGGCCGGTGCCAACGTGGGCAACCGCGTCGAGCGGGCCACGCGCCGCAACGCATCGCTGTGGACACAGTACCGCCTGCCGCAACTGCCCGGCCTGTGGGTGGGTGGTGGCCTGGTGCACCAGGGCGACAAGTTCACGGCCAACGACAACAAGTGGCGCCTGCCAGGCTACACCGTGGTCGACCTGGCCGTGGGCTACCACTTTGCGGGTGGCGTGCGGCTGCAGGCCAACCTGAAGAACGCGGGCAATCGCCGCTACTACATCGACGGCACCACCACCGCCGCCGGTTTTGGCGCCGTGGTGCCCGGCACGCCACGCAGCCTTCAGGTGTCGCTGGACTACACGTTCTGAAGACCAGCGCCAAGGCTGCGCCTGTCCCATCGCCAGCCCCGAAAGCCAAGCGCTCCTGGCACTCCAGGCGCGCCACGCGCCGTGCCTGGCCTTCGGGCCCGCCCCCTTTTTTCAACCATCGGAGAAACAGCACCATGCAATCTGGCATCACCGTTTGCCGCACCGCCATCGCACACGCGGCCCTGCTCGCCCTGTGCGGCGCGGCCCATGCGCAGCAGGCCACCCCCACAGCCACCACCGCCCCCACCGCTCCCACGGCGCCCGCTGCAGAGAAAGCCCTGGCCCCCGTCACCGTGAGTGCGGGCGCCGAGCAGGAAAGCCCCACCGCGCCGGTCACCGGCTTTGTGGCCAAGCGCGCCCTGAGCGCCACCAAGACCGACACCCCGCTCATCGAAACCCCGCAGGCCATCAGCGTGATCACCCGCGACCAGATGGAGGCCCAGGGCGTGCAGACGCTGCGCCAGGTGACGGCGTACACGGCAGGCGCCGTGTCCAACTATTTCGACAGCCGCGTGGATAGCTTTGCCGCACGCGGCGGCACGGTGAGCCAGTACCAGGACGGCCTGCTGCGCACCTACGGCACCTACAACACCAGCCGGCCGGACCCGTACACGCTGGAACGTGTGGAGTTTCTGCGCGGCCCCACCTCCGTGCTGTACGGCCAGGGCAGCGTGGGCGGCGTGCTCAACCTGACGAGCAAACGCCCCCAGGCAGACACCCTGCGCGAGGTGCAGGTGCAGTTGGGCAACAACGCACGCAAGCAGATCGCCGCCGACCTGACGGGCGCACTCGACCAGGACGGCCAGTGGCTCTACCGCCTGGTGGCCGTGGGCCGAGACAGCGGTACGCAGGTGGACCATGTGGACGACAACCGCGTGGTGTTTGCGCCATCGCTCACCTGGAAGCCCAATGCCGACACGTCGCTGACGCTGCAGGCGCTGCACCAGAAGGACCAAAGCGGCTCGCTCATTGGCTTCTTCCCGTGGCAAGGCACGCAGCTGCCCAGCCAGTACGGACAGATTCCGCGCAACACCTTCATCAGCGAGCCGGGCTGGGACGCGTATGACACCAGCAACAACTCCTGGGGCTACCTGTTCAGCCACCGTCTGAACAGCGACTGGACAGTGCGCCAGAACCTGCGCCGCACCGTGAGCGAGGTGGACTACCGCACCATCTACACCAGCTTCACCGCCAACGCTGGGACCGGCCGCCCTGCGCGCCCCGTGTTCAACAGCGACAACCGCACGCTAGTGCGCGATGCAGTGTGGAACCTCAACACCGGCCGCATGCTGCTCATCGACACGCAGCTCGAAGGCAAGCTGCAGGCGGGCAGTACCGCGCACACAGTGCTCGCAGGCCTGGACGTGCAGCGCAACCACACCGGCCAGCAGGCCTGGCGCGCGGTGGCGTCGTCCATCGACGTGTACAACCCCGTGTACGGCAACTTCACACCGCCCACTGCGGCGCAGCTGGTGCGCCAGCCCAGCGTGGTGCAAAAGCAGCTGGGGTTCTACGCGCAAGACCAGATCCAATGGGGCCGCTGGACGGCCACGCTGGGCCTGCGCCATGACAGCGCCCAGACCGATACCGAGGGCCGCCCTGCCGCTGCCGTGGACGACAAAGCCTGGACCAAACGTGCGGGCGTGACGTACCAGATGGACGGCGGCTGGGCGCCGTATGTGGGCTATTCCGAATCGTTCCAGCCCCTGGGCGGGCTTGACGCGTACGGCACCCCTTACAAGCCGCAGCGCGGTGAACAGTGGGAGGCGGGTGTGAAGTGGCAGCCGCCGGGCCAGGGCATCAGCGCGTTTGCCGCTGTGTACACCCTGCGCGAAAAGAACCGCAAGACCACCGACCCCAGCAACCCGCTCAACAGCCTGCAGATCGGCGAGGTGAAGGTCAACGGCTTCGAGGCCGAAGTGCAGGCCAGCCTGGCGCGCCAGTGGGACTTCACGCTGGCCTACGCCTTCACCGACGCCCAGATCAGCCGCAGCAACGCAGGCGACCAGGGCCAGGCCGTGGCCGGCGCGCCCCGGCACACCGCATCGGCCTGGCTGAGCCACCGCTTTGCAGCGCAGGGGCGTGGCGGCTGGGTGGTGGGCGCGGGCGTGCGCTACACCGGCTCGCAGTGGACGGGCACCAGCGCCATCACCACCCCGGCGGCCACCCTGGCCGATGCCATGGTGGCCTACGACGCTGGCGACTGGCGCGTGGCCTTCAACGTGGTGAACCTGACCGACAAGGTGCATATCACCCAGTGCCTGGCACGCGGGGATTGCTTCTACGGACAGGCGCGCACCTACACGCTGACCTCGACCTACCGGTTCTAGGGGCCCGTTGACGATCCCTCAAGGGGTCGTCGCCCACTCCACAAACCCCACCAGCCGCCCTGCAGCGCCTGCAATCCTCGCGGCCCTTGCAGCGCCTTCACGGCGGCAGCAGCCCGGGCACTGCGGCACGCCGATGGCAGCCCACGTGGGGCTTGCGCTGCATTCGCGACCTTGACGGGGGTGCCGGGCTACGCACCGGGTCGGTTCTGGCGTGCCTTACCAGAACCATGTTGCGCCGCAACGACATCTTGATGACAAAAAGGTGTTTACCCCGCTGGCGGCCAATCACGGCGGCCAGTAGCATCCCCCTCCGTTGCAAAGTGCAACGATCACATCACCACAGGCATCAAACTTGCTTGTAGCGGCGGCCCGAAGGCATCACCCCTGTGCGTTTTTGGCCGGTGATTATTTGTCGTCAAACAAAATTTGATTTAAGGAACCTCGCGAATGAAAACATTGAACCGCTGCGCCCTCGCCGCGCTGGCCCTGGTGGGTACGTCTGCTGCCTTTGCACAGAGCAGCGTCACCCTGTACGGCCGGGTCACACGACCTTCGAACACCAAAAAGACGGCGATGTCTCCAAGACCGGTCTGTTCAACAACTCCTCCCGCTTCGGCTTCAAGGGCCAGGAAGACCTGGGCGGCGGCCTGATGGCTGGCTTCCAGCTGGAAAGCGGCTTTGACTCCAGCTCCGGCGCTACCGACTCGCGCGGCATTTTTGCCCGCCAGAGCGAAGTGAACCTGTCCGGCGGCTTCGGCATGGTGCGCCTGGGCAACTTCACGTCCGAGTCGTACTACGCCACGGCCGACTTCATCAGCAACCACAACCACGACACCGGCTCGTCGGCTGACGCCCTGTACGCCTACCCCGCCCGTGACATCAACAAGATCGCTTACCGCACCCCCAGCCTGGGCGGCGCAACGTTCGAAGCCGGCTGGGCCCAGCACGAGCAGCCCAGCGGCACCGGCGGCAAGAACAGCATGGACCTGGCTGCCAACTACGAAATCGGCAAGCTGGGCTTGGGCGCCGGTTACTCCAAGCTGGGCGACCAGAACCAGTTCGCAGTGCGCGCTTCGTACTCCACCGGTCCCTTCGTGATGGGCGCCTACGTGCAACGCGACAAGAACGTGTTCATCGCCAACGGCGGCAACCGCACCAACCTGCGCCTGTCGGCCGCCTACATCATGGGCGTGTCCGAGTTCCACGTGAACGTGGGCCGTGCCGGTAACTACTCCAACGTGTCCAACAGCGCCGCCACCCAGTACACACTGGGCTACAACTACAACCTGAGCAAGCGCACCAAGATCTACACGTACTACACCCGCATCAACAACAGCCAGGCTGCCACCTACGGCGTGTCGGCTCCGGGTAACGACTTCAGCTCCTTCGCCGTGGGCGTGCGCCACAACTTCTGATAGCACCCCACACGCTGCTGCCCTGACTGGTGGGAGGGCAGACACACAGCCAATTACCCCGCACTTCTTTGGAGTGCGGGGTTTTTTATGCCGGCGACCTGCCGGATGCAGCGCATAGCCCTATTGCGGACGCAGAGCCAACCACCCAACCCGGCGCACCCAAAAACCTTCAGCCGTTCCATATCCAGCCCCGCCCGCAGGCTTTTGCCGCGGCAGATACTCTGCGCTACACGGGCCGGGCAATGACCACCTGACCGTGAAACGGGGAGCACAGGACCATGCCGACACCGCGCCACGCAGCCATCGCCACCCTGGCGTTCTGGGCCCTGGCTGCGTCTGCCCAGCCCCCAGCGCCCGTGGTGCTGGACGACCTGGGCGGCCTGCGCATTGACAAGACCGAAGTCACCATCGCCCAGTTTGCGCGCTACGTGCGGGCCACCGGCACCACCACCCGTGCAGAGCGCGAAGGCGGCGGTTTTGAATACGTGAGCGGCTGGCAGCGCCGCGCGGGCTGGACCTGGCAGCGCCCCGACGGCTCACCGCCCGACACCGACCAGTTGCCCGCCGTGCACCTCACCCACGCCGAGGCCCAGGCCTACTGCCAATGGGCGGGCGGCCGCCTGCCCACCGCCGCCGAGTGGCGAACCGCCGGCTTTATCGAGCTGCGCAGGCAACCGCCCGCGCCCTGGGTGCGTGGCACCACCTACCCCTGGACGACGGGCCAGAGCCCGCAGGGCGCCAACACCAGCGACCCCGACCCCTGGCCCCGCGCCGCGCCCGTCAATGCCACTGCGGCCGGAGTGAACGGCCTGCACGACATGGGCGCCAATGTGTGGGAATGGGCGGCCGATGCGCGCGGCGAAGAGCGGCGCACGATGGGCGGGTCCTGGTGGTATCCCCCGTCGCAAATGCGCGCGGATGTCGAGGCCTGGAAGCCTGCGGACTTTTACGCGGTGTATATCGGATTTCGCTGCGTGTACGACCCGGTGAAACAGCCCTGAGGGGACCGCAGCACCGACTGAGAGGGCATCCTCTCAATGCCCGCCAAACCGCCCCACTTGCCGCAGCCCGCCCGTCAGGCCCCACAGCGATACGCACCAGCCGTCACACCCTTCCGACACCACCAGCCCCGGCAGGTCGTTGCCGTCGATGTCAACGTAGCTGTCGGGCTTGCCGGGTACCTCGCCCATGTAGGCATAGCCGCCACTGCCACGCACAAAAACATGGTGCCGCTGGGCTTCGTAAAAAGCATTCGGATCGCGCACCACCCTGCCAGGCACCACCACGGTGGTGCGTGCACCCTGGGGCTGCTGAACCGTGCGTGCCCAACCCCATTGGAGCTGGCGGCGCAGCGCACCAAACCGGCGGTCGTCCGACTGCAAAAACAACTGCAGTGCTCCCAGCTGCTCGGCATCGGGGCTCCCTACCACCCACTGCGGCGTGCGCGGCGGCGTGAGGGCGAAGAGCCGGTACTGCCGGGTATCTGCCTGCGGCACCGGACCTTGCACGGTCATGCCTGCAGCGTAGGATTCTTCCTGCCCGGCAGACTTCGGCGGCAGTTCGGCCTTGCACTGGTAGCGGGTGCCTGCTTGCAGCGCAAACACCGGCGCGCCGGCATTGCAGTGCCGTGCCAGCTGCTGCAGGTGCGCGGGGTTCTCAAAATGAGCCCACACCGGACCATCGTCGGGCGACAGCCAGGCAAAGAACAGTCCGGGCCGCTGGATGGAGCCTTCTTTGTCCATGCCCGCCCAGGCAGGCGGCACGCAGGAGGCCAGCGCAGCGATGAGGGCAAGGCATTGTCGGGACAGCATGGGCGGTGCACTCCTGAAATGGCGGATGCTCGGTAACAGCCACCTGAGGTGGCCGTAGCTCTGTAGCGGCCCACCATTGTGCCGCCACGTTCAGTCTTCCAAATGCAAAAAAAAGCCCCCGATGCCCATGGCACCGGGGGCCTGTGACCAAGGAGCAAAGAGCGCGATGGTTACACGTTCATGATCGACACCAGGCGCGTGTTCAGGTGCGCCTCGATGGCCTCGGGGCCGCCTTCCGAGCCATAGCCCGAATCCTTCAGGCCGCCAAACGGCAGCTCGGCTGCAGG
Organism: Acidovorax sp. K2F; assembly: GCF_025246485.1. Taxonomy (NCBI): domain Bacteria; kingdom Pseudomonadati; phylum Pseudomonadota; class Betaproteobacteria; order Burkholderiales; family Comamonadaceae; genus Acidovorax; species Acidovorax sp. K2F. The sequence continues at coordinate 3,222 of NZ_JAOBSQ010000027.1, read as the reverse complement.
TGCGGCGGCCTGGTTGATCCAGAGCATGCCCACTTCCAGGCGCTGGGCCAGCAAATGAGCGTTCTTCAGCGACGAAGTGAAGGCATAACCGGCCAGACCAAACGGCAGCCGGTTGGCTTCGGCAATGGCGTCTTCGATTTGGGTGAAGCCACGCACGGCAGCCACGGGGCCAAAGGGCTCTTCATTCACGATGCGGGCCGACAGGGGCACGTCGTTCAGCACCGTGGGCTGGAAGAAGTTGCCTTCGGTGCCGATGCGCTCACCGCCGGTCACCAGCGTGGCGCCCTGCTGCACGGCGTCAGCCATCAGGTCGGCCATGGCGGTGATGCGGCGGGGGTTGGCCAGCGGGCCCATCTGCGTGCCGGCCGTGAGGCCATCGCCCACCTTCAGGCCCTGGGCGTATTTGGCGAAAGCGGCCACAAAGTCGGCGCGGATGCTTTCGTGCACCAGATAGCGAGTGGGCGAGATGCACACCTGGCCGGCGTTGCGGAATTTGGCGCCGCTGCCGATCTTGATGGCCAACTCGAGGTCAGCGTCTTCGGCCACGATGACCGGGGCATGGCCGCCCAGTTCCATCGTCACGCGCTTCATGTGCTTACCCGCCAGCGCGGCCAGCTGCTTGCCCACGGGCGTGGAACCCGTGAACGTGACCTTGCGGATGATGGGGTGCGGGATGAGGTAGCTGGAGATTTCAGCCGGGTCGCCATAGACCAGGCCCACGGTGCCAGCGGGCACACCGGCATCGGCAAACGCGCGGATCAGCTCGGCCGGGCTGGCGGGGGTTTCCTCAGGCGCCTTCACCAGGATGGAGCAGCCTGCGCCCAGGGCAGCGGCCAGCTTGCGCACGACCTGGTTGATGGGGAAGTTCCAGGGCGTGAACGCGGCCACGGGGCCCACCGGGTCCTTCAGCACCATCTGCGTGGCCTTGAGATTGCGCGAGGGCACGATGCGGCCATACACACGCAGCGATTCGTCAGCAAACCATTCGATGATGTCGGCGGATGCCATGGTCTCGACCTTGGCCTCGGCCAGGGGCTTGCCCTGCTCTTGCACCATGATGGCGGCTATTGATTCGGCGCGCTCGCGCATCAGGGCGGCAGCGCGGCGCATGGTCTTGGCGCGCTCGGCGGCGGGCATGTCGCGCCAGGCTTCAAAGCCCTTTTGTGCGGCGTCCAGCGCGCGGTCCAGGTCGACCTTGGTGGCGTGGGCCACACGGCCGATTTCCTTGCCCGTGGCGGGGTTGAACACGGCAAGGGTCTTGCCTTCGGCGGCGTCTTGCCACTGGCCTGCGATGAAGAGCTGGGTGTTGGGATAGGTCATGAGCGTTGGGGTCAGCCAAAAAAATCAAAAAAACGACTATACGCCTGCGAAGATGGCTGTGTATTTCAAGGAGATTGCATGCGAGAAGTAGTCCAAAGCCTCGAAGAGTCGCGCATCCGCGAAGTGGCCAACGAAGGCCTGGGGCGCAGCGATGTGCTGAAGTTCTGGTTTGGCGAGAGCGACGAGGTGACGCCGGATTTCATCCGCGACGCGGCCATTGCGTCGCTGCAAAAGGGCGAGACCTTTTATGCCCATAACCTGGGCCTGCCCGAACTGCGCCACGCGATTGCGGGCTACATGCACGGCCTGCACCCGCAGCAGCACACCGATGCGTGGTTCGACCGCATCGCAGTGACGTCCGGCGGTGTGAACGGACTGATGGTGGCCGTGCAGGCGCTAGTGGACGCGGGCGACGAAGTGGTGCTGGTGACGCCCGTGTGGCCCAACCTGGTGGCGCAGCCACGCATTCTGGGCGCACAGGTGCGCACCGTGCCGCTGGTAGCGGATGCAGACGGCGCGTGGCGCCTGGACATGGGTGCGCTGCTGGCCGCCATCACACCCGGCACGCGCCTGCTGGTCGTCAACGCCCCCAACAACCCCACGGGCTGGACGCTGACGCGTGAAGAGCAAGCCACCATCCTGGCGCATTGCCGTCGCACGGGCACCTGGATCCTGGCGGACGAGGTGTATGAGCGGCTGTACTACGCGGGCGACACGGCCAACGGAGCCGCACCCAGCTTTCTGGACGTGGCCGAGCCCGAGGACCGGCTAGTGGTGACGCACAGTTTTTCCAAGAGTTTTCTGATGACCGGCTGGCGCCTGGGCTGGCTGGTGCTGCCGCCGTCGCTGACGCATGCGGTCGGCAAGCTGATCGAGTTCAACACCTCGTGCGCGCCGGTGTTTGTGCAGCGCGGGGCGACGGTGGCGCTGCAGCGCACGGATGAGGTGACGCCTGCGCTGGTGGCGCATCTGAAGACCTGCCGGGACACGCTGGTGCCGCTGCTTGCCAATGTGCCGGGGGTGTCGGTGGCCACGCCGCGTGGGGGGATGTATGCGTTCTTCCACATCGACGGGAATGACGACTGTCTGACGCTGGCCAAGCGGCTGGTGCGGGAGGCGGCGTTGGGGTTGGCGCCGGGCAGTGCGTTTGGGGGGGAGGCGTCGGGGTGGTTGCGGTGGTGTTTTGCGAGTCGGGATGTGGGGAGGTTGGAGGAAGGGGTGGGGAGGTTGAGGGGGTGGTTGAAGGGGTGAGCTGGGGTTTTTGAGCCTTTTTGGCCGCAGGCGCTAGTGGGATATGCGCTGGTAGCTATGCTTTTTGAAGTGCCCACCATCCATGCAAAGGACTGTGTGCCCGGTTAACGGCATGCTTTGATGGAGGGCGGAGGCCGGGAGTCGCCCGGCGTGCGAGTCCCTTTCTTTCGCGTCGCCGAAAGAAAGGAACCAAAGAAAGGGCGACCCCACTGTCTGCGTCCCCGCCGCTGCGCGCCGGGGCAACCTGCGGTGCTCGGGTTTGGCGGGGTCTCGCTCGAACTCGCTTCGCTCAGACAATCGCGAGCCCTGATCCGCCAAACCCTGCGCTCCTCGGCACATCCAGAGGGGCAAAGGGGGCAGAACATCCACACGTGCCTTTGCTTCGCTCGGCCGCATCTCGCGGGCGCAGGCGCCGCGCGCTGCGCAGGCCAGGCCGAGCGCAGCAATGGCCCGAACGGATGTTGGCTGTTCGGCTGCCCCACCCCTGCTGGCTGCGCCTGCGGCGGGGCGGTTGCGGGGTGGCACGCGCGTCGCAGCGCGCGTGCTTCGTGAACTGACTCGCCGCAGTTGTTTGAACGAAGCGCGCCAGCGCGAAGTGAGTTCTGCGGCGCACCCCGCAACCGACACGACGCAGGTTTGCCCCTTCGCTCC